>WTAT01000516.1 GCA_013139415.1 Desulforhopalus sp. | reverse complement strand
CCAGATAGGAAAGGAACTGTAGAATCCGCCATTCAACATACCCAGGACACCGCCTTAAAAGGGCGGAAATTTGAGACAATTGAGCGACAAAACGAATGGCTGATACATTGGGAAGAAAAATGGGCGGCTCCTCGGATCCATGGCAGGGCAAAACGGCAGGTAGAAGAAATGTTTCAAGAAGAAAAGCCGTATTTAAAGCAACTTCCCCTGAGGTCATTCAGATATTTCAAACAGGAGACTCGGACAGTATGGGACGATGGTACTATCCAGGTGAGTAATTGCTACTACTCAGCCTTACCGGCCCCCCTTCACCAACAAGTCATCGTCAGGATCTTTGAACGTGAGATTGAAATTATCAATCCTCGGACTATGGAACTTTACCGCCGACACAATAAAGGCACGCGAGCCGGCGCAGTGAAGATGGAGGAAGGAGACAGAATTTTTAATCCATCACGGCAAACAAATTACCTACTCTCAAAAGCGGGCAAGATAGGGCCGGTAACAAAAGAGTTATGCGAGCTTTTATTTAAAGAAGAAGGAAGACCAGGGCAAAGACGAATGCAAGGCATTGTAAATCTAGCCCGTCGATTTGAGGCATGCCATATTGAGGAGGCATCGAAAAAAGCAGTCAATGCAGGTTTGCGTAGCTGCAAAGCAGTGCGCAGGCTGGTTGAGAATATGGCAAAAAGAGATCAAGCTGTAAAAGAAGAAAATGACCTTACCCAGGATCATGCATTAATTAGGGCGCCGGAAGACTATGGCGCATTTTGGAACCAAAATGCGGTGAGTTCTGCTGGTGATCAGGAGCAATCAACTAAGCAAGTGACAGGACAACAAACAGGAGGGCAACAGTATGTGATGTCTCGGGAACAACTGCGCCAGGTTTGGCATAACGCAAATTGGCATAGGGTAATAGAGGTCTTTGGTCTGGAAGTTGATACTTCTCGGCGCTGCAAGTCTGATGAGACATGGATTAAGTCGCCCTTTACAGACGAGAGAACGGCCTCACTACACTTAAGTTTAACAGCCAATACTTTCAAGGATTTCAGCAGTGGCAAAGGTGCTCATGTTGGGGTGCTCAATTTTTGTCAAGAATTGCTCCGTATGCAAGGGCTGGATATGAACTGTTATGAGGTTGCAGGATGGATGGTCGATAACGAAATTTCAACAACAGACCTCCACCCGCACCGGCAATGCAATACCAACAATAGCAAATGTTCGACGCAAAAGCCTATGAAAAACGAGGGGATATCGGTGGACTTACGGAGATGGCTACAAACCGATCACCCAGTGTTGAAGCAAAGGGCGGTATCATCTGCAACCTGCCATTATCTTGGATGTGGGTTCCTGCCGGAAAAAACCGGCAGAACTGTCCCGTCACCCCTAAATGGTCGAATAGTATTTCAAATAAGGGGAATTGAGAAGATCGGTTCCCAGCTAAAGTCCATTATTCTGACTCATACAGGCAGGGCTCTGAGCCCGGAGTATGAAGACTTAGACGGCAAATACTGGAGCTTCCCATTCCACAAGAGCCTGGAGATATTTAATCAGGATAGATTGATGTTAGATACATCGGCACACCAGCAAATAAAGCAATACGGTTTGATTCTGGTGGAGGGCTTTTTTGATGTTGCTGCCCTGATTGGAGCTGGCTGTTTAAATGTCGGTGCTTTGATGGGTGCGCAAGTAACGGAGCCTCAAGTAGAGCGTATTAAATTTATAGATTCTGTTGTGAAGGTACCTAAAATAATGATGTTTCTCGACAGAGATGCCGCTGGGGTTTCCGGCACCAAAAAGAGTATTGCTCTCTTGCAAAAAAATGGCTTTGAGGTTGAACAATTTGATTGGGCTCAACTGTTCGATCGAACAGATAGTATTCCTGTTAAGATTCCGATCAACATACAGGATGCTGGAGATATGTCACTAACACAGTTGCGATGGTTGCGGCAACAAGGAATCATTTAACCATGAACAAGGGATGAAAAAAGAAAAGGAGGGAGCTATGCCAATGTCAATGGCAGAAATGGAAAGAAATCTGGTTGCACTTCGCTTACCGGGAATGAAAGAGACACTCGAAACACGGGCGCTCCAGGCAAACCAGGGAGATGAGCCATTTATGGAAATCTTTGCATATCTGGTGCAGGATGAGATCGATTATAGACGTTCTCGTCTCGTAGAACGGAGGTATAAAGCCTCAGGTCTGGATGACAGGAAAATACTTGAAGACTTCGACTGGGGCTTTAACCCAAAACTGCCCAAAAAGGAAATATTTGAGTTGGTTACGGGCAAGTTTATTCGGGAGGGGGAGGATGCTCTTCTGATCGGTTCACCGGGGACAGGGAAAAGTCACATAGCCAAAGCCGTGGCTCACGCCGCAACACAGGCCTGCCACCAAATAATATACAGGGAAGCCCATACCTTTTTTGAGGATATTTTCGAAGCTGCGCAAACAGGTAAAAGAAAAAAGATCAACAAGCTGTTCTCAGAAGCAGATTTGTTGATTATTGATGACCTTTTCCTGAGAAAGAAAATACCTGATAATGCCGCAGATGATCTTCTCGATATCATATTGAACCGATATTCCAAGAGAAAAAGCACCTTGATAACATCAAATAGACCAATTGAAGATTGGGGAAAACTCTTAAAAGACAATGCCGCATCATCGGCCATCCTTGACCGATTGCTGCACCGAGGGCACTTGCTAAAGTTTGAAGGAAAAAGTTATAGGTTAAAAGAGGCAGCAAGAAGACTTGCTATAGGGAAGAAAAAGGAATAATCAGATAAAAAAAGTTCTATCGCTATAATTTTAACCACGTCCATCAAGCAGGTGGGGGATTTTCAAGTGGCCACCGGCTCAGGTGGGGGCTTTTGAGGTGGCCATCAGGGCTGTGGCCAGGGTCGTTGATCTTATAAATCCTGTGTTAGGGGGTTGGGCAAACTATTTTCGGGTTGGCAACTCCAGTAAATGCTTTGGCTATGTCAAAGACTGGGTGGAGAAAAAGATCAGACGACATTTAATGTATGCTAGTAAACGCCGTGGTTTTGGCTGGAACAGATGGAGTAGGGCCTGGCTGTATGAAACTTTGAGATTGTATAATGATTACGGAGTTCGATACAATCGTGCCTGAAAGTGCTGCCAGCTTAATAGGTCTCATAACCCTTGAAATGAAAATAACAGTGAAAGCCTAGTGCGGGAAATCCGCACGCTGGGTTTGTCGAGGCGGGGGTTGGAAACGGGCTCTTAAGTACCGCGCCAGCCTTCGACCCTACCTGTGAGAGCCTGGGGGTGAGATTCCCCCGGGCGACTCGACTCTTCTACGTCTCAAAAAAATAAAATAGATTGGCTTTTTGGGACACGTAATCGGCCAACCTTTTAATTTTACACTTCTTCTGGAATTCTCAATGCTGTTTCTTTTCTCTAGCATGAAAAACTCCACGCTGTGGCATTGTTTTCCGTTTAAGATTTATCATAAAATTAAAGAATAACCTCCATAGTCTTTGATACAAGACAAAGCCAAACCTGCCGACAGGCAGGGACGGAAAGTCACGGGTCTTTAGAGCTATCCGGGCTCCCTTAAAAAAAGGTGGTCCGGTTTTTTTTGGGGGGGGGGACTGTATAAGTTTAAAGACCTGGCTGTAGGAGGTAGCATTTTACTAGCGGTTGCCTTTACTTCTTGGCGTGAAATACCGCCGAGGCAACCATAATAATTAAGTTGAAAAAAGTGAAAGGAGGAAAACATGTCATTCGGTGCATATCGAGACGGTCCCACTTTCACCTTTAGACAAGGTGCCGCATCTGGAAAAATAACCTTGAGGTGTATGTATTTGAATCATTCGAATTCTCCTTTAAAGAACATAGTAGTCTCATGCGCTGTTGTCATGTGTATGCTTATCATGACTTCGTTTCAATCGTCCGCCGAACAATGGGAGGCCCAACCAACCCCTGAATTTGGCGCTCATTTGATCGGGATATGGGGAAGTGCTGTCGATAATGTGTATGTGGTGGGTTCACAAAAATATGCAGTTCTCCATTATAACGGCACCCATTGGAATGAAGTGGAAACACCTTCTAGCACTTCTCTCAATGGCATTTGGGGCAGTTCGGCCGATAATATTTTTGCTGTAGGGAATCAAGGACCAATTCTTCATTATAACGGCAATCAATGGGTCGAGCAGGAAACCCCTTTGCCCACCTACCCTCCATCGGAGCTTTATGGTGTCAGCGGTCTCAATCATGAGGAGGTCTTTGCCGTAGGAAAATATCCGCGTCAAGTGGGTTCCCAAATAGATAACAGTATCATTCTCCGCTATGACGGCCAAAGATGGTACCCGATGGATGACCCGACCCTAAACGCGCTTCTTGGCATTTCCGAGGTTGCCGGAAAATTATATGCTGTCGGCAGCCAGGGTACGATTCTGGTATATGGCCAGCAACAAAGATGGACCAGCATGGAAAGTGGGACAACGGCTTTTCTCACCTCTGTGTGGGGAAACAGTGCTGATAATGTGTTTGCAGTAGGCGGTGCTGGAACGATCCTTCATTTTGACGGCAACGACTGGAGTTTTATGCAAAGCGGTACGAACGAGGCACTCTGGCATGTATGGGGATCATCTCCGCAAAATGTCTATGCAGTGGGCTACTCAGGCACGCTTCTTCATTTTGACGGCCAGATCTGGACCATACTCAACTCCGAAACAACAAATATTTTGCGTGGGATTTGGGGCAGTTCGGCCAACAACGTCTTTGCTGTCGGTGGGAAAGAGACCATCCTCCATTACAATGGCGCGAACTGGTCCAGGATGGAAGGCGTAAGCAGACTGGATATTCTTGATATATGGCCGACTGCACCAGGCAAAGCCTTTGCCGCCTGCCGGGTTTCCCGCCAAATATTACCGTATGGAGTCATTCTCGAACTCAAAGACCGAAACTGGAGCGAAAGCAAATACCTGCCGGAGGATTTTCCTAAAGCCGTGTGGGCTCATAGTGCCGATGATGTCTTTGTCGTCGGTGTCGGTAAAGGCAGCAGCGGAAACCCCAATGGTATGGTGCTCCATTATGACGGTAACGAATGGCAAAAAATGGAAACACCGCCTGTCAATCCCCTGTTCGCCGTCTGGGGATTTTCTTCGGATAATGTCTTTGCAGTCGGATCAGAAGGAATCATTCTCCATTTTGACGGCAGCAACTGGAGCAGTATGGAAAGCGGGACTTTTTTCAGCCTTCACGGTGTATGGGGCAGTTCCGCTACCGATGTTTTTGCCGTTGGCTCCGGAGTAATCCTCCATTACGACGGTCAAGGTTGGCAGTCCATGACTAACCCAACAGAAAACACCCTGTTTGATGTCTGGGGTAGCTCCGCGAGTGAAGTAGTAGCAGTAGGCGAACAAGGAACGATTATCCATTTTGACGGTGAAAGCTGGACACCGATGATCGCAGAAAATACCACCAACTACACCGGCGTATGGGGTGCCAATTCGCAGGATATATATGTTGTCGGGGAAGGAGGGATTATTCGACATTATAACGGCACCTGGTGGCCCCAAGAGGACAGCGGTACTGAGAGTTTGCTTCATTCCGTACAAGGAGTGTTGCTGGATACACTGGGCCATCATGCCTTTGTTGCCGGTACAGGCGGGATCATCCTTCACCGTAGTCACTACACATATGCCTCAC
>WTAT01000271.1 GCA_013139415.1 Desulforhopalus sp. | reverse complement strand
TTGTGTATGGTAACGATGGTATGTGTAACTGAATCCCGGTAAACGGGAAGTAAGCCGGGACTCAGTTCAGTACCCCCTTGAGGGGTGTAAGTGCCTCGAAGGTCTCTCTACGTTCGCTATCTGGTGGTATCTTTAAGTTTCTAATTTTAATACACTCTCCAGATTTCTTGTTGTTTGCACCCCTCAAGGGGATATTGAAAAGAATGACAGGAAATCTGGAGTAAGGCACTAAATTATTTTTCATTGTCATTGGAAAAGACACGGGGAAAAAATTACAGATATTGTGGGGAAGAATTACGGAAAGGTATGGTTTTTTAGGAGGTAGAGGTAGTAGGCGTTGACTTTGCCGATGAGATTTTCTGTTTCCTGATAGGGGGCGTGCCGGCCACGACTGAGTGACTTAGTATTTTCTCCGGCATTCCAGGCGGAGATGACCAGCTCAAGTTTCCCTTCGAATTTGTAGTTATATTTTGCCACAAGATAGCAGGTGATAAGGATGTTGACGGACGGGTCAAAGAGGTCTTTTTTTTGCAGATTCTCAAGTGTTTTTTGGGAAATATAACGAAAATGAGTCTTTGATTGCGCAAGCTTCTTTGCGGCCTCTTTTCCGGTTGTTATTAGAATTTGGCCAAGTCCGAGAGCATTTTTATTTGAAACAGCCTGTGGGCTTGCCCCCGACTCAGCGAGGATAAGTGCACGGATAAAATCTGGACTGACCTTATGCCTGGGAACGAAATACGAAAAATTTGAAAAATAGCGAATGAGATGATCGTAACGGGCCAGTTTTTTTATTTGATTTTGGCTAACGCTGTTATTTTTATATTCTTTAACAGAACTATGCAGGTTACTCCGGGATTCTGTAACAGCAGTGAAGATAAAAAAGAACGCCAGGAAGATATGTGGAGCCAGGGATCGCTTCTTTTTCATCTATTTTGATAGTTGTCTGTGAGTATTACAGCTTAGGAATTGTACAATAGTCTGGTAAAGCAGAAAGGGATCACAACTGCCGGTTAGTTCACGAATGGAATGCATTGCCAGAGTTGGTGCACCAATGTCTATGGTTTTTACTCCTAGACGGGCGGCTGTAATGGGGCCTATAGTGCTACCGCAGGGCATGTCGCTGCGCATAACAAATTCCTGGGGGGTAATGTCCACCTCTTTGCAGATGTGCATATATGTTGCCGCACTGAGGCTGTTTGTTGCATAGCGTTGATTGGCGTTCAGTTTAATGACCGGACCTTTATTGAGATGAATTTCGTGGGCAGGATCTATCTTGTCCATGAAATTTGGATGGGCAGCATGGGCGTTATCCATTGAGATAAGAAAAGAATTACTCAGCGAGATTCTTTTGGCTTCAGCATGGGGTACGATCCGTTCAAATACCGAGTCGATAAATGAACCGTGTGCTCCTGTTGCTGAAGTCGAGCCGTTTTCTTCGTGGTTGGCGCAGAAAAGAAAGCTGTTTTTTGTTCTATCTGAATGAGCAAGCGCCATCATACCGGCATGACAGCTTAGCAGATTATCGAGTCGGCCTGAGCTGATGAATTCATTATTTATACCGATGTAGATCGGCCCGTGGAAATCGTAGCAAAAGAGATCTGATGCAAGGATTTCCTTAATCATAGCCTTGGGGTGCTCAAGCGTGAGTTGATCGAGAAGAAGTGACTTAAATTTGGGTAATTGTTTGTCAACCGCTTGAGCGATGATCGGCGGTAGATGTTTCTGCCGGTCGATACTGTTATTGGTATTGGCATCTCTGTTAAAATGGATGGCTATGCTGGGAATGGTGAGCATGGGACGCTTAAAGTCAACCAAGAGCACTGCCAACTGTCCGTCGGCCATTTCGCAGACAACACGCCCTGCCACAGAAAGGTCACGATCAAACCATGACCCGAGCAAACTCCCGCCGTACACTTCGACCCCAAGTTGGTGATATGTCCCAATTTTAATGTCAGGACGTGGTTTAAGCTGAAGACAAGGGCTGTCGGTGTGAGCAGCGAGCATTCTGAACCCATGGTCTCGCTCTTCATCGCTCCCTAAAGTAAAGGCAATGGTCGCACTGTTTTCTCTTGTAAGAAAGTAGGAGCACCCCTTTTCGAGTTGCCAGTGCTCGTTTTCCTGCAGTTGAATAAATCCACGTAAGCGCAGGACGTCTTCAATACCAGAGACGGCATGATAAGGAGTAGGAGAGGAAGAGAGAAAAGAGAACAGATCTTTATTATAATGAGATTGGTTCATAATTTGGACGAAGGGTGAAGTATGATTGGCATATACCTTAGTGCAGAATTACCTTAGTGCAGAATAAAAAACATTAATTTGCGGTCATCTTTTCAAGAGCAGCCAACTGCGTTTTTAAACTACTGTAGCTGGATGCAATTGTTTCTGGATTACTGTTTGGATTGGCTTCCTGCTGCTCGAAGAGGGGGGGAGTTGTGGATTCTCCTTGCAACAATTCTTCTTGCAGAACCTGAAGTAGCTCCATTACTTACCCTTTGTGCACCTTTGTTTTATTAGTACAGAAGTATATATCACATTGCAGACGATGGCAAATCGAGAACGGAGTCATTCCGTGGCTAAAAAATACCGGTCATTTGGCTGCGCCTATACAACCCATTATGGATGAGAAAGAGTGTATCCATAATTTCACAATGGACCAATCTGATTCCTTTTTTCAGATTGTTGTAAAAAAGATCAATTGTCCTGCTAATTGTATTTTTCCTGAAGATCATACAATGTATCAAGATATTTTTCTTTGAGTTGTAGTCGATTTCCACCATTTTCTATCTCTTCAGTCAGGGAGAGAATTGCCGTCCTAATATCAATGCCATGGCCTCCGTTTCCGTCCTTGTTGGCACGGTCGATGGTAATGATGGCATAGTAGCTCACCACCATTCTTGAGATGGAATCACGGCGAAAAAGGTAAAGTCGTCCCCCCATGGTGTTGAGGAAAAATCCGGCGTAATCGATAATGGCATCAGGGGCTATGGACAGCGAGTATTCTTTTTTTAGATATTGCGGTTGATAAGTAAGGCTATAGAAAGATTCAAGTATTTGTTCGAAGGAGTTTTTCTCATTGCTAAGGATTGCTTTGAGAATATTGATGTTATCTTTACCCAGGATTCTGAAGAAGTGAGCAGTGTTTTGAAGAAGGGTGAACAAATCATCAGTTTCCCGAAGGACTACAGGTGGGTTGTCAACCAGTTTTTGCAGTAGTTTGGAAAAATGAATCTTGCTCGATTCTTTCAGGTCAAAGCCTTGTATGTAAGGTTGCTGATCTAGATGAGCATAAAATGAATTAATTTTATCAATGAGTTGTTGGTGATTGCTTCCGGGCGATAACCTTTGTTGGGTCTGGTCCGGGGTATCAGCATTGGTACCTTGTGTTTGTATTGGATTAATTGGTTGTTTGTTCTCCGGACCGTTGACATCTGAAGAAGGTACGTCTTCTTCACGTTCAATCTCTATCTCTGGACCTGGT
>WTAT01000612.1 GCA_013139415.1 Desulforhopalus sp. | reverse complement strand
TGCATGGTTCTCCATTGGAAAAGTCGACTGAAGTCGAGATTATTAAGCTACACCTTCAATAAGGTCAAGCGAAAAAGATGACTGCGGTCGAGTTTGTGGAGGAATTTTCAGTTTTATATATTGAAATTACACGTAAGAAAAAAGTGTCTTTGGCTGAACTGGTGAAAGCTCATTTTATTTTAGATGGCCGTGTGGTTTATCTCAACGAATTCGTAAAAAATACATTTTGCCAATTTTCCGTCATTCCCGCGAAAAGGCGGGAGGTAAGCGACCAGCGGGAGACTCCGATCTAGTCATTTCAACATCTTCTGGATCGAAGTCTGCGCTTATCTCCCGCCTTCGCAGGAATGACGGGGCAGATGACTTTTTACGAGATTGTCAATATTGGATAATTCAGCTCGAAAAGAAGTCACACTTTGTCCGTTGAAAAACCCATTTGCATTTAGTATTACTATCACTAAATAAGTGCGGAGGAGTTATGCAGTTTCTGGCTATCCGTAAAAATAGAGGGTTATACAATTAGAAAATCGTGTTGAGAGCATAAAGTCGATGTAAACCGATGCAGAGTTCTGGAGTTATACAGCGGCGTCAACGATCAAGGCTATAATAAAATATAACAATCATAGGGATGCGTATTCGATGATCTGGGGTTTTGTAGATTATGAAAATATTGGGAGTTTGAAGGGTGTTGAATTTGGAAAATATCAAAAGCTATTTATTTTCTGCGGCCCCAAAAACCCAAATATAAAGCTTGGTAATGCGGTCATCAACGAGTTCATCAAAATAGAAATAATAAAATTGAAAACAAACGGAGCTAACAACCTCGATTTCCATATGGCCTACTATTTAGGCAAGTTTTCTCAAACAGCACCCCAGGACGTACAGTTTCATGTTATTTCAAAAGACAACGGTTTTAATGGTCTAGTAAGCCACATTAAAAAGACTGGACGTGTGTGTCAAAAAAACACACCAAAGGTTGAAGAAAAGCCAAAAGCTGTAAAGCTAAGCCCATGTGCAGAACTGACTGTTGAGAGATTGTCTAATATAGATGGGAGAAAACGACCTCGGAAAGAACAGCAACTTGTAAACTGGATCGAGTCACAGTGTCGAAGTGTAAGCAAAGATATCAATGCTAAAAGTGTGTTGGGTGAACTCGTGATAGCAGGACTGATTAATAAAGATAATCCAGTACTAAAATATTTACTGAAACGTTAAACAGCCGTTCCGCCGGAAAGTGGTCAGGAAGGGGCAAGTCTGCTCTTGACTCTTGTCGCTAATTTATCATATCAAAATATTGCACCGGATAAACCGGTGATCATCATGTTAGGCATTTTTTTCATTAAAACAAGTAGCTAGAAAACTATATGGAAATATTTGATAATATGGAATGGAAAGAGAGACTTGTCAAACCTGATAAAATTATTGAAAAGATAACCCCTGGAATGACTATCTTTATTGGAACAGGTGTTTCAGAACCATTGACACTATTTAATCATTTAAAAGAAATCAAAAATTTTAATCTGGACTTGGATATATTTCAATTGGTTAGCCTTGGAGATGCCATTTCCATGAAAGAAAATCTTTCTTCATTATACCGTCTTAAAACTTTTTTCTCAGGTTGGGATGCTGATGAAGCAATTACCAAAGGATTAGCAGACTTCATTCCCAGCAGATATTATCAAATTCCTGAACTTTTCAGATCAAAACAGATAAATATTGATACTGTATTTATTCAAATTACCCCGCCAAATGAAGCTGGTTTCTGCAGTCTGGGCGTATGTGTTGATGTGGCACGTTTAGCAATGCAACAAGCATCATTTGTCGTTGGCGAGATTAATAAATGGATGCCACGAACATTCGGTGATACCTTTGTTAATATTTCTGATTTTGATATGCTAGTGGAAGCTCAAGATCCGCCGATTTATTTTGAGAGATGGAAGGTTGACCATGTGTATGATAAAATAGCTGAAAATGTAAGTTCAATGATTGATGATCGAAGCTGTATAGGTTTTTCAATCGGTCCGCTATACGAAGCATTGGCGAATCATTTAATCCATAAAAAAGATTTGGGTATCCATACGCCATTCTTTTGTGACAACATGATGGATCTGGTTAAAAGCGGTGCTGTCACAAATCAATTTAAAAAGAGCTATCAAGGAAAATCTTTAACATCATATGCAATAGGTACTCCTGATCTTATGACCTGGCTTGATAATAATCCTATGGTTGAATTTCAATCCATAGAACAAGTTTTCAACCCTATTCACATCAGCAGTAATCCAAAATTTGTGACCGTTTTACCGGCTCGCAAAGTCGATTTGTATGGCAGAATCGCACTCCATACAGGCAGAGGCAATGTAGGAACAGGGCCTGGCGAAGTTATTGATTTTTTCAACGGAGCTTTACTTTCCGAAGGCGGTTCGGCAATATTCGCATTACCAAGCCGTAATCGTCAAAATGAACCAAACATTGTATTGTCTGCTGTTCAATACCCAAATCAATTCAGCTTATGGGAATCAGTTACCACAATTGTAACAGAATATGGTATAGCCAGTGTAAAAGGGCGAACTGTGCGTGAACGGGCACAGGGACTTATTGATATTGCTCATCCTGATGATAGGCCGCAGCTAATTGAAGAAGCCAGGAAAAAAAGAATAATTTACCCGGATCAAATTTATATTAAAGAAAGTGCGCACCTATACCCATCTGAAATTAAAACAAAACACACCTTTAACAATGGTCTTGAGGTCTGTTTCAGAGCTATAAAACCTTCTGATGAAGAAAATATGCGAAGACTTTTCTACCGATTTTCTGACGAATCCGTTTACTATCGGTACTTTTCACGAATAAGATCCATGCCGCATGTAAAAATGCAAGAATATGTTAATATTGACTACAAAAAAAGTCTATCTATTGTAGCTGAAGTTAAAAATGGAAAACTGATTGCCGAGGCTAGATTTGCAAGCCTTGAAATACACGAAACTCATCCTGAAGTAGCTATTGTCGTTGACGAAAGTTATCAAAATTTGGGTATTGCTACATACGTTCTAACAATGTTAATGCAACAGGCAAAAGAAAGAAAATTAAAGGGCTTTAAAGGATACATTTTACCAAACAACAGAAAGATACTGAGAATACTCGAAAAAATTGACTGGAAGCTTAACGTAAAACTAGAAAAAAACCTTTATAGTCTGATTATCGGTTTTTAAGCATAATTTTTTAAGCAAATATTTTTGCAATAACCTAACGGGTAGATGGTCTCGAACGTAAAAGGGGGACGGGTCAGGGAGGGGTCAGGGAGGGGTCAAGTCCGCTTTTGACTTTAGCAATGTCTTGTGGTACAAAATGAAACATGTTTAGACCATTACGATTAGAATATCCCGGTGCCTGGTATCATGTGATGAACCGTGGCAGGAGGAGTGAAAAAAATGACAGGCTTTCAGGAGTACTCAGTATAGTGCCCCCTTGAGGGGTAAGGCACTAAACAAGCAGAGGAAAAGGAACTTAAGACAATTCGCCCCTTCCACTTAACCCGAAAGCCTCTTCGCACATAACGTTTCATCCAACAAGACGTTTGAGTTCGATTGCGGGGATAGCCCCGCAATCGGGAAAAGGGGCAGGTAAGGATAAGAAATTACGGCGTAATTTCCTAACTTATTTTAGTCCGTACTCTAGCCGGATCTGTTGCTTCTTAAGAGAGAACATTACGCAGATACCAGGTGCTTCCGGGATAAGGACATATCTTCTTACCAATCATCTTCCTCGTCGTACCCATCATCAAATTCGCCCCCTTCAAGCATAGCCAAAGCCTCGTTCACAGCATCGACAATATCGTCATCATCCGCATTAAGAAATCGTGTCAAGGAGTTAACTGCTTCCGGTATGCCGATTCCTGCAGCAGCATCGATGGCTGCTAACAGCATTGTTTTGTCAATATTGGCATTGGTAAGCAGGCAGGCGACAGTAGGCCAGGCCTTCTTCAGTTGCCAATTGCCCGCAGCTAAAAGTGCCTCATAACGGATGTCCGAATTGTCACTCTCCAGGGCCTCGAGAATCTGCCGATCAAAGCCTTTGATAAAACGCATACAGAACACTGCTGTAAGCTGCCAGTTTTCATCATCGCAGGTGAAAGCGGCCCTGACAGCAGCAGAATGCCAATCCTGAGGTGCCCTCACCACTGCTTCAAGGATGCGTCGTCGCACTTCCTTTGGAACACCAGCGTCATAGTAGGATTTTTTAAGTGATGTTTGAACCTCACGAAAAAGTCCTTCCGACAAGATTATGTCATCCGGGTCATCAAATTCATAAAGGTCGGCATGTTCAAATGCAGCGCCGAAGGAAATTGCCGCTCTTGCCCGCAGTTCTGCCGTTTCCTCACTATTGCCCACAAGGGTAAGCAATATCCTTGCGAGTATGTCGTTAAACACCACAAGATTACCTGCCATTTCAGCGGCCAGCAATCGATTGGACAGATCAGCCGAACGATCCTCGATAATTTCTTGAAACATTTTGTCCGTATCTTCGGGCCAGTCCCATGGGGGGATCATCTCATAGAGTGTCTTTAGATCCATTTGCCTACCTCCTAACAGTGTATATTCAAACACCACGCCTAGTATATCAGCCTTTTTCCAT
>WTAT01000057.1 GCA_013139415.1 Desulforhopalus sp. | reverse complement strand
AGGCGCGTACATAAGCAAATATCGGCGCACCTCGACGCTCTGCTCCATAGCGGGGCGCATCCTGGACTTCGAAGCCCTCCAGAAAGAAGGCTGTTCCCAAAATACGACTTGCGGTTTTCATGCCCTGTCCGCCGCGACCGTGATAACGAATGCGATACACTGTACCCCTCTATTCTCTCTGCGTGAGCTTTGATAAAAAGCGACTACCGTTTTACTTTCTTGGGTCTGCTAGTGGTCTTGATTGCCATGTTCTACACTGGCATGCTTTGCCAGTATCCGCTTCCCTCGGCCAAATCAGCAAAGATTGTGGAACATCAAGCGGTCTTAGTTCAGCCCTTGTGTTGTTGATACCCGGTGCGCTAAGTGGCTGCGGCCTCCATCTCCTTCGAATATTTGCCGAAACGCGCAGCACCGTTGCACTCGGCCCTATGGTAGAGGACATTCTGAGCTTTCGAGATATTGGCTGCTTCCCCTTTCCACGCCTTGAGCGCATGTTCCTGCAGTGCTCTACCATAAGAAAAACTGAGTTCCCACGGATGCTTGCCTAGAGCGTTCATGGCATTGAGATGTTCCGTGGCCAGTTCGGAACTTTGCCCACCTGAAAGAAAGACCAGACCGGGCACAGCCGCGGGAACAAAGCGACGGACGCAGCGCACAGTTGATTCGGCTACCTTCGCGACGTCGGCCTGCTCGGAACATTCTTTACCTGAGAGTACCATATTGGGCTTGAGCAACATGGCCTCAAACGCCACTCGATGCTCAAATAACTCGGAGAAAACAGTTTTCAACGTCGCCGCGGTCACCTCTTCGCAGCGCTCGATGTCATGATCCCCATCCATCAGTACCTCAGGTTCGACAATAGGCACTAATCCCTCCTCCTGAGACAGAGCGGCGTAGCGTGCAAGCGCATGCGCGTTGGCATGGATACAGTAGCGAGACGGAATGCCTTTGCCAATGGTGATCACAGCGCGCCACTTGGTGAAACGCGCCCCAAGGCCGCGATACTCAATTAGGCGATCTCGAAGGCCGTCAAGGCCTTCTGTGATTTTTTCTCCTGAGAATCCGGCTAGGTCTTTGGCGCCCTTGTCAACCTTGATGCCGGGTATGATGCCATTTTGGGCAAGTACCTCAGAAAATGACCTGCCGTCTTGGGCTGCCTGACGAATGGTTTCATCGAACAAGATCACGCCGCTGATGAACTTCTCAATCCCTGGAGTGGTGAACAACAACTCGCGGTAGGAGCGGCGGTTCTCCTCAGTGGAGTCATGGTTAATGCTATCGAAGCGCTTTTTGATGGTTGGATAGCTTTCGTCAGCGGCCAGGATGCCTTTCCCTGCCGCGACGAGGGTGCGGGCGACGGACTCGAGCTCTTGTTGGTTCATTGGTAGTATATCTCCTTTCTTGTAACTGTTTTTCATATACAGGGCAGGAATCATTGCTGAGAAACAAGAATTTGCCTGTCAGCCAAGAAAATCAAAACGGGTTCGTGAGAAGACAAGCTTATCCGGACTCGCAAATCTCCTTTTATTTGCGAAGAGCATATAAACTGGGCTGGGACAGAGCGGGTAAGTAACACAATGGTAATGCCGCCCAGATCAATCATATAGCATTTTGATCCGGTTATCGACATCGGACACGCCCGGCGCGGCCCAGGCAGCCGATTCGGCGTCTTGTCGCTCCGCCCATGAACGCACACTGCCGCGGAGAATCACCTTGTCACCGCGAGCTTCCACCTGGATATTCTGCGCGTCAAGTAAGGCGTTGCGCTCGAGCGCCTTTTTGATTTCTTCCTTCACCTTTGCCGGTTTCACCTTCGGCTTGACGGTGATCCGGTTAACAACCGCTTTTACCCCGGTCAGGTGGTGCACGGCCTCGTCGGCGATCCGCTTCTGATACTGATAGTCCACCTCACCCTCCAGTGTAATCCGGCCGTGCTCCACTATCACCTTGACACGGTCATGGGGCACCAAGGTGTGCCATTCGAGAGAATCTAGCACCGACCGGGCAATATCCTCGTCCGTGCGCTCATTAGAGGCGGTAAGCCTGACTTCGAGCTCTTCAGCCACCGCCATGACACCAGAGACCCGCAGGACGGCACGTTCGGCGGCCCACTTCTCGAAAAAGTTGTCCACATGACCGCTGAGCGTCACCACCCCGTCCTTGACGGCGACCCCGATCTCCGCCGCTTTGATGCTCGGCTCCCACCAGAGCTCATCCATAACATCGCGTTGCAATTCCGCGTCACCCTTCATAGTAACTTCCTCCTGTCTCTCAAAAAGCCCTTCATCTCCTCTTACCTATCCTGTAAGCAGAAGGGGGATTGGTATCTTCAACGTCTTGAACCTGGGGAGGGCCGATGTCCATCTATTTGCTCTTGGTCTTGACTTTGATTTCTTTTTTCTCGGCCTCCTCTGTTTTGGGAAGCGTTATTTTCAAAACGCCCTTGTCAAAGGTCGCGTCAATCTTGCCAGTCTGCACGTTGTGCGGCAGACGGAAAGAGCGCTGGAAGGAACCACTGTACGTCTCCACGCAATGGTAGTGTTCGTCTTTCTCCTCCTTTTCCTTTTTCTTCTCACCTTTGATGGTCAAAACATCCGCCGAGATGCTGACATCGACATCTTCGGGATCCAAACCCGGCATCTCTGCCTTGATGACGAGTTTGTCCTTGGTTTCTGAAATATCCACTGCAGGCAGCCACTCTTCCCCAAAAGGTCTTGGAAAAGCCACTTCTCCGAAGAATCCTTTCCAGAGATCTTCCATTTCCTTCCGCCTTGCAGTGGGTTCCCTAAATAGTCTCCAAGGTACCAGTTCCATACGCTTCACCTCCTTCTCGCTCTTTAGGTGCCCTCCCCAGGCAAGTCCTCAGTCATAGACAAGAGTGAGATGTTGCCGGCCGGTCTGCAGATACTCCTGCTGCCAAAGAGCAAACAATGGTTCATCTTGGCAGCAGAGTCACATCTTCGTCCTAGCGCCATGGACAGTGTTCTACTGGAAATCAGGCCATTCTTGCAGGTCAAGTCCAAATTCCGGTCAGCCGGAGAGAAGTGCTTGCTTCGAGGGCCCTTTGGATCGCCATTTTCAGTTCCGACAAGTCGAAAGATTTGACCACGTAGTAGTCTGCGGCAATGGATTTCGGGTCTTCTTTGTAAGTATCGTATGCAGTACATAAAATGACCGGCAGGTCGTGGTAGTAATTGCGGATTTCTTGCAAGAGTTCCAGACCATCGTAGTCCACGAGTCTGATATCCAAAACTACCACCTCAGGTTGAAGGTTCTCGATCCTTCTCAGAAGCTCATGTCCCGTGGCTGCGGTCCAAACCTTATGGCCCTCTTCAGAGAGTTCCTCGGTGTAGTAATGGCGGATGTGCTCTTCATCATCCACCACAAGGATTTTTGCCATAGTGTCGCCTCCTGTCAGGCGAAGGTATGTAATTGCGCTACTTCAGACAATCCTCGCGAAAGAGGCAATTCATCTGATCACAGTAACTAATGGCCGTGCCGAAGCAGTCAAAATTACCTTCTGTCTTCTGGATCGACTTGATCAATGCGGCTTTTCTTAAGCCAGCAGGTTTGATGGCGAGTTCCTTTGCCATCTTCTGCAGTTCTTTCACTGTCATTTCTTTCTTCCTCCCTCCCTCCCTTCAACCCTCTCTGTGGTTACGTAAAATATGTATAATCCTTTTCGTCTCGAATCTGTTTCGCACTTGCTTGCTCCTCATTTTCTTTAAGTAGCGGCGAAACAGTCCTGGATGACCCTTGACAAAGACTTGCGACTTCAGATTCTAATACCCTAAAATCGTTGGACTTAATAAAAATCGCACCCCACAGATCTGGATTGATTGGTGAGCTAAAGGTACTGGAAATACTGAGTATGCTCCGTATATGAGGCTGGAGCAGTTTCAGTTTTCTAAGTAGTTCTTCTGCGTCAAGATCGGGAAGACTGTCATCCACGACGGCAATATCAATATCTTGATGCAGGCCAAAAAGCAGCGCTTCTTTCCCGCTCAGCGCGATAAAAACTCGATGTCCTCTTTCCTGCAAAACCTCACGGTAAAGCAGGCCTACGGAAAAGTAGCTCTCTACAATCAAGATATTTACCATGACAGAAATCCCTTTCCTTCGCGGTTCTTTCAAAGCTGGACGTAGGTTAC
>WTAT01000330.1 GCA_013139415.1 Desulforhopalus sp. | reverse complement strand
CCATATTGGCATCAGTGCTGTTTCTATCGGCGAGCTGCTGTCAGGTTTTAGGGGCGGAAACAGAGAACAGGAAAACCGAAAAGAGTTGGGTGTTTTTCTTGATTCACCCAGAGTAACTCTTTATAGTATTGATGAAAATACTGCGGAATACTATTGCGTCATAATAAATCAGCTTAAAAAGAATGGAACCCCAATCCCTACCAATGATATTTGGATTGCCGCAGCAGCATTCCAGCATGGACTCACCCTCTATACCCTGGATAAACATTTTTGTAAAATAGAGGGATTGTTGTTGCGCAAGAGATAAGCAAGGAGAGCTGACGGGTCAAGCTTGACTAACGGAGATTTTACTGTACAATTTTCGCATGTCCCGTAAACATCGACTTCATTTTCCTGGCGCAGTTTACCACGTTATTCTTCGCGGCAATGGCGAACAAGACATCTTTTTTGATGCGAGTGATCGTACACGTTTTTTCTATAGCTGCCGGAAAGCACCGCGCGATTCACTCACCGTGTCCACACCTTTTGCCTGAGGACAACGCATATCCTTTTGGCGATCCAAGTGAGCGACGTCCCCCTCTCCCGGATCATCCAGAATATCGCATTTCGCTACACCCAATTTATCAATCGGAAATACCAGCGCACTGGTCATTTACGCCAGGGGCAATACAAGCTGTTACTTATCGACGCCGACAGCTACTTGCTGGAACTGATACGTTACATCCATCTCAATCCTGTCAAAACCGGAATGGTCCGGAGAAAATTTGGGACACTCCCTTAATAGACACTCCCTTAATATATAGAACCAAACGCATAAAGGGGCTCAACTCATCCAAGATGGGGTTCCCATGTGTGCCTGAGACAAAGGCAAAACTTTCATGTTAAAAACAGATTTTGATTACGTATGAATCTCCACTCCTTTTTTTGTCATTCCCGCAGGCGGGAGATAAGCGCAGACTTCGATCCAGTGATTCTGCTTGTAACCGGATCCCCGCCTGCGCGGGGATGACAATCCTGTGGGACTTTTTTCTCTTCTGTTGTCAACATTTAAAGTCTACGTCCACAGAATTGGCTGAGTTTCATATGTAATCAGGAAACATATTGTAAAGTCGCGACAGATGTTGGGCGTTAAATCAAATGCCGAGCCCAGGCACCCGGAAGGCTGTCTTCAAAAACGCGGCGAACCCCTGAGTGTGGTATGAATTCCACAATTGCTAAGAATACGTAATGACATTGTCAGTGCATCTCGTTATAATATAAAAAATATGAAATAAGGAGATTATTATATGGATACGCTCACCAAAGTAACAAATAAGCGCGAGACGCTGAATATCCGTATCAAACCAGAGGAACGGAATTTGATCGACCGGGCTGCCAGGATACGCGGCAAGAATCGTACGAATTTTATTCTGGATGCCGTTCGTTTAGCCGCAGAAGAGGCACTGTATAATCAGACGATCATCCTTGCCAGTCCTAATGCCTATACAAAATTTCTTAAGCAGTTAGATAAGAAACCATCTCCCAATGCACGTTTGCGCAAGACGATGCAAACCCCTGGTCCGTGGGAAAAGGGATGACGCTTTCTGCCCCCGAGTTACTGACTGCTTATTACGATGTTGAGGCTTTCACATCTGATGTGGAGAGCCTGGACGCATGGCTCAGGCAACGTGCAATGAAGAATCAGGCAACAGGGGCGTCTCGGACTTTTGTTGCTTGCGATGGTCGGCGCGTTGGCGCCTATTATGCCCTGGCATCAAGCGCGGTTGCTGTAGTTGAAGCAACTGGTCGATTTCGTCGTAATATGCCTGATCCGATTCCTGTTGTCGTACTCGGGCGACTGGTAGTCGACCAATCTTTTCAGGGCAAGGGAGTAGGACGGGCGTTGGTCCGCGACGCAGGTTATCGTGTTATCCAAGCATCTGATATTATAGGTATTCGTGGTTTATTAGTACAAGCTCTCTCAGCAGAAGCCAAAGCATTTTACGAGCACATTGGTTTTTACGCCTCTTCGCTCGATCCTATGACACTGATGATTACCCTGGCCGATTTAAAAGCGAGTTTGGAATAAGCGCAAGCAAGGGGTCATTATGTTTATTCTTGACACTCACAGTTTGCCAGGGTTGAAAATAATGTCCCTAATCTGAACCTTTTTCTCTGATATTCCACTTGATCTCATGGTACCACAGTAGTACCATTCCTTAATGCCAAGAAAAATTCGCCAACTTATTACAGATCTTGAAAGCGCTGGTTTTGTCAACCGAGGCGGCAAAGGCAGCCATCGCAATTTTTTACATAAAAAAGGTGTAGCTAGCACGATTTCCGGCAAACTTGGAGATAACACAAAACCCTATCAAGAAAGATTACTCAGGCAGAAAATCAAGGAGGTAAACTAATGAAGGATCGAGATCGTTATCTGAAAATTGTTGAGTGGTCAGAAGAAGATCGGTGCTATGTTGGTTCAGTCCCTGGCTGGATTGGTGCTTGTTGCCACGGAGACAACGAAGAAAATGTTTACCGTCAACTTTGTCGGATAGTCGATGATTGGATTGAAATATATAAAAAAGATGGTAAGCCATTACCTGCATCAACAGTCGGGAAAAAATATTCGGGCAAGTTTCAACTCCGAACGGGGAGTGAACTTCATCAAGCCTTAACGATAAAAGCTTTACAGGCTGGAGAAAGCCTTAATAATTATTGCATTGATGTCTTACGCAAATCAGTAGTCAGATCTGAAACATCCAAGCGCTAACAAATCACGACAATTATCTCCCCCCAAATCCTTTAAAACGAAATCGTGGCCTCCCTTTGCTTTTTTAGAATAACCATGAAAAAACTTCCCATAGGCATCCAGACATTCCGCACAATACGAGAAGACAACTATCTGTATGTCGACAAAACCGGTGTTGCCCTGGATCTCGTAGAGGACGGCACTTATTATTTCCTGTCACGGCCCAGACGGTTTGGCAAAAGTCTTTTTGTCTCCACCCTGCAGGCCCTGTTTGAAGGACACAAGGAACTGTTTACCGGGCTCGCTGCCTATAATCGCTGGGACTGGAATATACAATATCCGGTTATAAAAATGAGCTTCGCCGGTGTCGCCAGAAATGTTGCCGACATGAAGCAGGACATTTATAATATTTTACGGTCAAACCAGAAGCGGCTGGGGGTTACCTGCGAAAGAACCGAGGATATCGGTGGCTGTTTTCAGGAGTTAATTGAAAAATCTTTTGAAAAATACAAGCATAAAGTCGTCATTCTGGTGGATGAATACGATAAACTCATTCTTGATAACCTTGACCAAGTGGAGATGGCCAGGGAGGCCAGGGAAATACTAAAAGACCTCTACGCTACCATCAAAGACAGTGACGAGTTCATCAAATTCGCCTTTTTAACCGGTGTAAGTAAATTTGCCAAGGTATCAATCTTCAGCGGGTTGAATAATCTCAAGGATATCACCCTTGACAAACGCTACTCGACTATTTGCGGGTACACACAGACCGATCTGGAAACTGTGTTTGCTGATCATCTCAACAATGCAGATATGGCAAGGGTTGGAGAGTGGTATAATGGCTATAATTTTCTTGGCGAACCTGTGTACAATCCGTTTGATATCCTGCTGTTCATTGATAATGATTTTGAATTCAGAAACTACTGGTTTGCAACCGGTACTCCCACATTTCTGGTGAAGCTTATTCAAAAACACAACTATTTTCTTCCGCAACTCGCTGATCTTTGGGTAAATAGCAGCTTGATAGACAGCTTTGACATTGAAAACATCAAACTTGAACCAATCCTGTTTCAGGCTGGTTATTTGAGTATCCGGGAAATTCGGGAAAAAAAACGGGGCGGTTACGAATACCTCCTTGCTGTTCCAAATAAAGAAGTTCAGCTTTCTTTCAATGATATCCTGATAGATTTTCTAACAGATCAGGTTACAACCAAAGGACGATACCAGGACCAACTCTACACAATATTCGAAAATGGTGACATTGAATCTCTGGGGGAAACCCTGTCATCACTTTTTGCTTCCATCCCCTATAATAATTACGTCAACAATACCATCAGTAGCTATGAAGGCTATTTTGCCAGTGTCATCTATGCCTACCTGGCCAGTCTGGGACTGGACATAACCGCCGAAGATGTCACCAGCAAGGGAAGGATTGACCTGACAATCAAGTTGGCAGACAATATCTATATCCTTGAATTCAAGGTCGATGGCAACGGTAATGCCCTGCAGCAGATTAAAGAAAAAAATTACCAGCAGAAATACCTGGCTGACGGCAAAAGCATCTTTCTGACAGGCATTGATTTCAGCTCAGATGAGAAGAATATATCCAAATTTGAATGGGAGCAGGTGAAATAGGTGGTGTATACCTCAAATTCCGTAAAAATGGTAATGGCTGTGGCAAATAGTTCTGTCCCCACTTCCATTCGGAGGGTCTGACCAGAATCCGACCGGTTCTACCGAGTTTTTCTTCGAGCTTTGTTACAACTTCCGGGAAGTGTTGAATAGACGCCACATCAAATCTTCTTGAGGTTCGCACATTCTTTAAAACCTGAGGAAAACTCTGCATTACAGTAGCCAACTCCGCAAGAGACTTCTTTCTCTTTTTCATGATGACCAGAAGTTGCAGACCGGCAAGAATTCCACCACCTATGATAATATGGTCAAGATAGGAATCCCGCTCTTTTCAACGGGATTAGTTTTCAATTCTGCAATTACCTCTTCCGGCGGGAATTTGGGCCAATTTGATTAGCTGATTTCTACGTTCTCACATTTCTGTCAAAGGCTTCAGTCAAGGGCGTTTTCAGCAATTTCTCAATCAGATGGTTTTCCGCTACACATCCATCATAGTAATGTTTTACCGGTCACCGCTGTCGAACTCCAGCAGAACGTGGAAAGTGTCATCCAACCTATGGAAATAACTTCATACGGATGAAAAAAGCTTGAAAGTGACCATGGTGATGACTATGGTTGTATTATGAATCACAACAACAATAGGGAAGAATAGGGAAGAAAATAT
This sequence comes from Desulforhopalus sp., assembly GCA_013139415.1. Classification (GTDB taxonomy): domain Bacteria; phylum Desulfobacterota; class Desulfobulbia; order Desulfobulbales; family Desulfocapsaceae; genus Desulforhopalus_A. The sequence goes on along the minus strand of WTAT01000330.1, from coordinate 3,313 downwards.
GCAAACAATCAAAGCGTCGGAATTCAAAGCAAAATGCTTACACCTGATGGATGAAATTAACCAGACAGGTGAAGAAATAGTGATTACAAAAAACGGCAAACCCGTCTCTATATTAAAACCATATCGAATTGCTCCGGCAACGATCTTTGGTCTGCATAAAGGAAAAGTGCAGAGTAAAGACGACCTGATAGCACCGGTGGATATTATGTGGAATGTAGAATAATGTTACTTCTTGATACCCACGTCCTCGTCTGGCTGGACGAAGGTAATCCGCGATTGGGAAAAATTGCCTTACAAACAATTATCGAAGCTTTGTCCTCAGGTCAGCTCGGAGTAGCGACTATCAGTTTTTGGGAGGTTGCCATGCTGGTCGAAAAGCAACGATTGACCATGCAGACAGAACTAGATGTATGGCGATCCGACCTACTGCGGACCGGCTTACTTGAAGTCCCCTTACGGGGCACAACCGCTATTCGTGCCGGCCAACTGCAATTGTTCCACGGTGATCCAGCCGACCGAATGATTGTCGCTTCGGCCATTGAAAATGGAGCCACACTAATGACGGCAGACACAAAAATTCTCTCATGGAACGTACTTCACCAAAAAATCGACGCCCGGCTATAACCTGTAAGAGCCAACGGGTCAGGGTCAAGCTTGACAAACGGAGATCTTGCTGTGGAAAAATAACTCTCCTTGCATCTTCTTTTCTAATAAGGGGTAATATTTTGATCACCTTTGTCTATGAATTTCAGCAATTGAGCCAAGGCTTTCTGAAAGTTGCTTAAAGGTTAGTTGTTGTTCTATCTTAGCTTCGTTTGGACTTAGATTTTTCAATCATTCACATGAAAGTTTAATCTGTTCCAAGAAGTTTTCCACATCACCGATTTTCCCCAGAACTTCGTGGCAGATAACCTTAGCCTCAATATTTTCATAATCGTGGGCCAGGAAATTTCTAAAACCTGCTATGGTGGCAAAAGAATAGGCAAATTCACTGTCCAGAACACCGGCTTCTCCGAGGATACCAAAAGCCTCGTGATATGATTGGGGAGGGCGTAGCTTTTTATATCGAATAACTTGCTCGGCCAGGGCTATACAGGTGTCTGCCATCAGGTAGAGATAATGAAGCAGAGCACCACGGTAGATGGGATCTTTCATGAACTTCGCTTCGCAATCTTCTTTCAGAGATTCAATGAGTGACAAATATTCGCTGACTCTCCCGATCTTTTGCAGAACTCTCTCGTTCAAACTCCCATCTCCCGATATCTTTGCGTTCTGAAATCACATGCAAGGTGGAGTATCTTCAACTCAAATTCATCGAGTTGCTGTTGGCTGATATTGTAGATCAGCTTACCGTGCCGGATAATCTGTTCAAGCAGTATCAGATTTTTTGTATCATTGAGTACCACGACATCGACATCATTTCTCTTAAGAGTTCGGCAACATTCACCATGAAAATGCAGTTTATCGTCAAAAGTAAAAGCTGCCCCACGATCAATATATATAGCTACATCAATATCACTTAGCGCTGACTGATCACCTGTTGCCTGGGATCCGAACAGGTAAGCAAAGGCTATTACAGGATATTGCCTGAATACTCTATATAAGGAGTCGCAATTTTTGGTAACCAAGTTTCTAGGTGCCACGAATCTCCTCTCGTAAAATCTCCTTCTTTAATTGCTTTTTCAAGGCTCCTTCTGTTACCAGGTCGACGGTTCTTCCTGTCACCGCCTCAAGGTACTGCTTTAATTCGATGAAAGTAAATATGCCAGGGGTTTTACTATATTTTACCAAGACATCCACATCACTGTTTGAAGTAGCATCACCCCGAACAACTGAACCAACAACAGATATTGCTTTGACATGGAATTTTCTGGTCAATTCACCCTTATGGTCAGCTATCAGGTTAAAAACATCTTTATTACCTGTATTCATGACTAACACCCCTCAAGGGGGTACTGAAAAAAGTGACAGGAAATCTGGAGTAAGGCACTAATAGCCTCGTATATCCATGTGTATGATTTGGGTTCAAATCATCTTCACTAGCTCTAACGCTCTGTGTAGGAACCAGAAAAACTTCTGTAGAAATTTATTCATCCATAAAACCTCCACTTCCAGTGGAGGACCCTAAAAGGTTCTACCGATCCGGGGTGAGGTAAATTAATTCAAATCCTCCGAAGATAGCCTCGCCACAAGGTAAGTAGGGAGGATGAATTCCCAAGCGGGAATATCCCCATGTAATCGCCCCCTTTTAAGAGCCAAGGGGTCAAGCTTGACAAGCGGAGATTTTGCTGTACACTTTTCGCATGCCTCGTTAATCTCGACTTCATTTTCCTGGCACAGTTTACCACATTATTCTTCGCGGCAATAGTAGACAAGACATCTTTTTTGATTCGAGTGATCGCACACGTTTTTTTTCTATTGCTGCAGGAAATCTCCGAGCGATTCAATCCCCGCGTCCACGCCTTTTGCCTGACCCCGTCAAGCGGGATTCATCATAACAAAGGGTATTAACAAAGGGATCTTGCGTTAATTCCTACCCCCCTTGACACACACTTAAAAAAATTAGAGTTAGACGTAATATAGGTCAACCCCAATTGAGGTCAAAGAATGACTACTCTCTCTGTTTCTGAAGCCAAAATGAAATTAAGTGCTCTGACGGATTCTGTAAATACAACCCACGAAGAAGTCATTATCACTAAAAACGGAAAACCAGTTGCTGTCCTGGTAAGTCCTGACGAGTTTGAAAGCTGGCGGGAAACCATGCAAATCCGATTTGATGTGGATTTCATGAAAGAAATAAAAAAAGGCTTGATTGCGCTGAAAAAGGACAAAGCATCTCTGTACACCCTCGAAGAACTCTTTGATTAACCAGTCATGGGAAACGATTATCTTCTCAAAGTACCTGAAGGCATAGCTTCGCTTATCCGCAACCTGCATCCGCTTATTAAGGCAGACATCAGGGTTGCTTTGCATTTTCTGGTACAAAACCCCAACGGCGGCAAGGTACTAACACCCCACAAGGGGGTACTGAAAAGAGTGACAGGAGTTCAGGAGTAAGGCACTAAAAGAAGAACTGCACGGCCTGAGAAGTTATCGTATCAAAAGATACAGAGTTATTTACCGAATTGTTGCTCCAAAGAAAATACTGGAAATAATTGCCATAGGACCAAGGAAAAACATCTACGAAGAAACATTCAAAATCATAAGCAGAGAAGTAAAATTATAATCCAGTCTCAGCCTAACCCCAGTACTGTAGAAAACACGGTACGGTAGGAACAGTCTTGACTCCGTTGTAAATCTCTATTTGTCCGGC
>WTAT01000055.1 GCA_013139415.1 Desulforhopalus sp. | reverse complement strand
TTCGACCTCAACCACACTTGATTGAGAGGCATCTTCAGCGGTGTTGGAGATCAACACCAGGAGCACCACCGCCCCAAAGCCACAGGAGATAATATCCAGAAAGGACAGATTGAATATATCAAAGTCTTTTTTCTTGAATTTCATGGCCAGTTTACCGCAGGACTGATCAGTAAGCCTCCAGACAGAGCTGCCCACCCCCAATATTCATTAGCCGCATCGGGGTCACCTTCAATGGGCAGTAAAATCACATTTACCTTCACCCCGCTGAGGTTAGTGTCCTTAATGGTTTGTCGAAAAAGTTTTACCCGGCATTCTCCTGATATCGTTGAAGACTTTCCCAGCAGAGAACTACAGCTGGCAAATGGATTCAGACTTGCGTAGCGAGATTCACCGACAGTAGGCAGGCCATCGGTAACCACATAAAGATCTGTCGCTCCACGCCCGGACACAGCCTGCAAACCTTTTTGCAGATTGGTGGCGCCTTCAGGTACAATTGTATCCAGTTCACTGTAAACAGCCTGAAGAGTTGCCGCATTATCTGCTTTCAACCAGTTCGTACTACCAAGTGATTTTACCGAAGCATTATAAGAAATCACCGCAAGCTGGCTCGTTTTTGGAACACGCGCAAGAAGCCAGCGCACGGCTTTTCTTGTTCTAAGCCATTTGGGGCCCCGTTTCTTGCCGGCAGCAGAACCGTTTTTTCTTTTAATAATGTCTAAAAGTTTCTCGTCAGTCATGGAAGCGCTGCTATCTATAAGCACAGCAATACGACGCCCCTCAACTTTTAGGCCCATCAGGTAATTTTCTTCCCCGCCTCGATCATCTTCCACAAGATCGTCTTTTTGAGCAATCGGTCTTGTCGAAATATCATTTTTCAGTGCAGCTAACTGATCTTTCTTTTGTACAAGGCTCAATTTTTTTTGCGAAATCGATTGTTCGAGCTGTGTAAGCTTCGCTCTAAGTTGAGCAATTTTCTCCGCTTCGGATTGTGAGATATTGAGTAATTGCTCAAGGGTTTGCTGCAGTTCCTCCTCCTGGAGTTCCAGGCGTTGCACATCTGCTGCAAGAAGATCAGATTCAGTAGTCGAACTCCCCACATTGTGCTTTACCAGCATAAACACCAGAACAACAGCCCCAAGTCCGCAGGACATAATATCTAGAAATGCAAGGTTGAAACCTTCTGACTTGCGATGCCTTCTCACTCATTCACCGATTATTTTATGAGATCATTTTATTCGAGCAAGAAGATACTGATCACAGTAGGCCTGAATATCAACGATCTGACCATCCTGAAGACGCTGTAATTGGTGAAAGATGAACATCAGGAAAATACTGATCAACAGAGCAACAAGCGTTGAGTTAAAGGCCACACCAAGACTATTGGTCATACCGGCAATATCACCGGCAAGAGCCTTATCGGCAAGAGACAGCGCTTCACCGATTCCGCGAACAGTACCAATGAAACCGATGGATGGAATTGCCCAGATAAGATAGCGGATCATCGAATTTTCGGCGTCTTGGCGAATGGCAATTGCCTCAACACTACTTTCAATGGCGTCCGACAGATTCTGCACATTCCTGGTTCCGGCATATCGCCACAGAGCTGTACGCAGAGTCTGAATAAGCGGTGCTGAAATGCGATCAGCAGAAAGCTCGGAATCGAGTTTTTCAATAATCATTTCCGGCACAAAATCATCTTCTGCCGTTTCTTCTATCAAATCAACTGTAAAAAGGTAATTATTTCGTAAAATGGTATAACACTTACTCAGGATAAGAAAACTTCCCCAGATCATCAGAATAAAACAGATTTCCTGCTCATAATCCTTGAGGACAATAACCAAAGCACGAGGAGCTGACTGCCCAGCCTGTCTTGCAGTCTCAAGCATAAGATCTGCTTCCGGACGAATATAGCCAATGTAAGCAAGATGGACGACAATGATAGAAAGCATCAGGACAATAAAGCTTTTAACTATATCTGACATATCAAATATCCACAGGAAAAGAGGTCGGAGAATTCAGGCTAATTGCCGGCAGTACCGCATACACTGTCACAGCTGTGGCAAAAAGAACAACCAGGAGTACAAGCCACAACACAGCTCTATTGTTTACCATCCTTCTCAACTTACTCATCTTCTCCTCCATAAAGATAACGCCCAATCCGAAAGCCTACATCATCACGCCCATCAGTCAGTCCCTCACGAAATGCCGGGCGCAGGGTGGTGATAGTGCCTGAACGCCAATTGGCCCCTTTGACCACATGTGCATATCCACGCTGTCCCCCCAGTGGATTGCGTACTACTGCATCCGCTCGTGGCGGTGCGATCGAATAGACGTCGTGAACCCATTCACTGACGTTTCCTGCCATATCATAGAGTCCTGATGATTCTCTATCGAAACTCCCTACAGGGGCAACACCGGAATAACCGTCACTGTAATTGGGAACAAAAAATCTCACCTGCCCTTTGGCACTTTTGTCGGCCACATTCATGGTTCCAGGAGGTATTACAGTTTCATTTCCCCAGGCAAATATGGTCTGTTTTCTTTTACCTGACTTACGAACCAGCCACTCCCATTCACCTTCGCTGAGCAGACGATAACCATCAGCATGCTTGGCAAAACCTGTCACTTTTCCACTTGCAGTTTTGTAGAAGGGCCGTAATTTTTCTTTTGCACTCAGCCAATTACAGAAAGCTGCCGCCTCTTGCCAACTGACTAAAGTGACAGGCGTATTAGCCCTGCCTTTAGCTTTTCCCGGATTAAAATTTGCAAATTGCCCGTTCGTTATTTCAAAAAGGCTTGCATAAAAAGGCTTTGTCAGGCTGATCTTTCGCTGAAATTCATTAGCACGCTGTCCTTTCTCAGAACGGGGAGCCCCCATAGTAAGGCTGTCTCGAATCACATAGAGTTTTAGTTTAACACCCGCTTTATTGGTGTACTCCCGAGGGGCTTCCTGCAACCGGGCCTGGTATTCAGTCAGAAGTTTGACAGATACTTTTTGAACCGTGCCCCCTTTTGGTTTAACCACTTTTGAAACAGAACGATATCCCGGTTTCTTAAAGGTAATTTTATGAGCCACAGCAGAAAGGCTAATGCTGACAGGGCTAACACCTTGGTCTTTATCGCCAATCCAGACAGTTGCTGGAGGTGAAGAAACTATCTCAACCATTCCAGTTTCAGCTTTCAGTTGAAAGGAGATCTGCTTTTCTTCACCGACTGCAAGGATTACTGTTTTACTTCTGGAATAATAACCGGCTTTCATATAGGTAAGACTATGTTCCACAGTCGCGTCAATCAATAGCGGTTCGGCAACTTGAATTCCATTTACCAGCAGCGTCCCTCCTTTCGGCTTCAGGTCAAGCCTCAACCTGGCTTTTTTAAGTTCGAGTTGATAATTTCGATTTACCTCCGGATCAGCCTGGGTAATTGCTGTTTGTTCAACACTATCAATATAGTTTTCAAGTGCAACTCGGAGGCTATATCGGCCACCTTTCTGGTCAAGTTGCAAAGGGGTAAGCCCCACCTTTTGCTCATCAAGAAAAACAGCAGCACCGGAAGGTTTCGAAAAAATATTCAGCGCCCCGGCAACAGGCTGTAAATCGACTTGCAACTGCGTCTGCTCCCCGCGTGCAATAACTACCTCCACATCCTTTGGCTGGAAAAAAGGATTGTCGATAGAGACAGTATAAGCACCAGCTTCAAGTTCAAGATCAAGCTTATCTGAAAGAGCGACATCACGACTATTGATTCGCCATGCAGTCTTTAACAGGGTTTTATCATCCCCGGAAATTTCTACGACAAGGCGTCCGGGCAGTTCAAATAATTCCAGTGGAAAGACTTTACCCAGGTGTGCAGGATCAATCGTTTTAGTTGCAACTTTAAACCCTGGTGCTGATACAGTAATAACCGGATTTCCGGCAAGTGAATAAACAGTGTCTCCTAAGGAAAAGCCCAGTCCCTTGGCAACTCTGATCACCGCATGCTCTTCTGCATCTTCAGGTAGAACTTCTACACGAGTTCCCCGGGAAACAACAAACAGCACCAGCAGAAGCATAAGAATGGCCAGCACCGGTGTACCTGCAACAAGATAAAATCGTTTTTGCCGACTCTTTGCCCGGTCTAGTTTTTTATTAAATTGGCTCATCGCAAATTACACGCACACTAAAGTCACTCTGATCATATTGAATAAACGCCTGAACCAGTTTTGATTTAAAACCATTGCGTGCCCCTTCAAAGGTATAACGGCCAGGTTTCAGCTGTATTATTTTTTGAGAAACAGCACCGATCTTGCCCACACTACGAACCGATACGTAGGTTTTGTTATCAGAAATGACAGTTACAGGAATAGGCCGGTTAACCTTGGTAATCAGTTCACTCAATTGTTCCGCCTGTCTTTTTACCGCAAAGCTATAGCCTGATGCGCTCTCAGCCTGCACCAATGTCCGCTCCGCTTCATTGCGAACATCAGCATGCGCAAGACGGTAAGGTTTTTTAGAAAATTGGCTAAAACGCGATAAAAGTCCGAGAATATGGTCGGCACGTCTCAGTCCTTCAGCCACCGTCTTATTTTCCGGAGCATCTTTTGCGGCCCTGGCAAAGTTTATTTTAACCTGCTGCCAGTCATCCCGTCGAACTGCCTGCTCCGCCTGCTTGATATAATGCTGGACTCGAAGAGATTTTTCCAGCGCTAATACCTGTCCTAAAAGCACCGAAAGTTCAGCCCTTTCGGGATCAACCTTTTTGGCTTCCCGGTAATGGTATCTGGCCTGTTTTGCCTGTCTCTGTTCTATACCTGCAAAGCCCAAAGATATATGCATATCAAATTTTTGGGTTTTAATGAGCTCTGCCAACACCAGCACTCGACCATTAACTTCTTCACGCTCGGGTGCAATTTTCAAAACCTGTTGCAAATAATCATATTCCTTTTGAAGATCATTTTCAGCGCGGGCAACCTTTGCGCTATTTAACAGGGGAAGAATGTATGGGAGTTTCTCTACCTGCTGCTTAACTTCCAAGGCCTCAGCAGATTGAGGCTCAACCATCAAGGCCTTATCAATATGCAACTTTGCCTCATCGTAAATATCTTCTGCCAGCAACGAGGTGGCTTTCTCCAGATTTACTTCAAAAATTTGTTCCGCTTCTTCTAAAACCTCCACTGCTTTACCTGT
>WTAT01000088.1 GCA_013139415.1 Desulforhopalus sp. | reverse complement strand
ATTATTCAACAAATCGCAATTATTGCGCCACCGCTTCTTTTTGCCCTGACTATCCACGAGTATTCCCATGGCTACATTGCCTTCCGCCTTGGAGACCCCACGGCAAAGGCCATGGGAAGGCTGACCCTGAACCCGCTGAAGCACCTGGACCCTCTGGGGACTCTTGCCCTGTTCATTATACACATTGGCTGGGCTAAACCGGTACCCGTTGATCCACGCTACTTTAAAAACCCCCACAAAGACATGATATGGGTGGCTTTAGCAGGCCCGGCAGCCAATATCATTACGGCACTGGCAAGCATCCTTTTAGTAAAATTCCTATTCATCATTGCCCCAATTTTACCAAGAGCCATCCTGGAGCCTCTTTATTTTATGCTAAGTTGGAGTATTGCAATAAATATAATCCTTGCAGTGTTCAACCTTCTTCCTATTCCCCCGCTGGATGGTAGTAAGGTACTAATGGGTATAGTTCCTCACAGGCATGCATCCTTCTTAGCCCGCATTGAGCCCTTTGGGTTTATTATTTTAATTGGCCTCTATTACACCGGTGTTCTCCAAAAAATCCTTTCACCAATCATGTCCTTTGCCGAAAAGATAATAGCAGGGTAACGTTACGCTACCCTGCCCTGAAACACATTTTCTTTAGTAAGAGTTCACCAGTGCCACAAATTCGTGCAGGCTGGCTGGCGAATCTATAACAGCGAAGCGGTGTCATTGCCTATGTGATCCAGCCTGACCATTCGAAGATGTGGTGCTGGTGAACTCTTACTTTTCTTTGTATAAAATCGGGAACTCACCTCTATACATTCGAAACTGGCAAATTTTTTGCATTATGGTTACTATGGAGTTATGAATAATGGAGATATGCATGGGTTCTGGTAATATAACGAAATTAAGCAAAAGCCAGCTGCGGGCGCAAATTCACGCCTATAGGGTCTATTATCAGAGCAAAATTGCCTGCCTGACCAATAAGCGCCTACCCCCGCCACTACTACTTCTCGCCTGTAAAGACGCTCCATACCAAGACAATGATCTTACCAGTGACTGGAAAAGAGGTCGGTATATCAAAAAGTGCCTGAAGTACTATCAAAAGAAATTAAAAGAACTCGAAAAAAAACATAAAAAAATTCAATAACAGTGGCAAAATCTAAAAAAGTTTTTCTCTGTTCAAACTGCGAGACCAATTTTTCAAAATGGTCAGGCCAATGCTCAGAATGTGCAGAGTGGGACACCATTACTGAGCAGGAACAACCAGTTTTTCCCAATAAATATAGCGGCTACAGTGGAGCCCTGTCCGAGGCTCAGACTCTTTCCGAAGTTAACCTGACAAGTGAATCTCGCATCAAGACAGGTATGGCAGAGCTTGATCGCGTCCTTGGGGGCGGATTGGTACAGGGGTCGGTTGTGCTCATCGGGGGAGATCCCGGTGTAGGAAAAAGTACCGCTTTATTACAGGTAAGCGGCACCCTCAGCTCCAAGATTCCAGTTCTTTATGTGACAGGAGAAGAATCTCCCCAACAAATTGCAATGCGGGCAAAAAGATTACGTATTCCAGACTCCAATCTCCGTATTCTCGCCGAAACCAGAATTGAACATATATGCGCAGTTGCTGCGAGCGAAAAGCCGCATATACTGATCATAGACTCAATACAGACCATGCAGGTTGCCGACGTCTCTTCAGCCCCGGGAAGCGTTTCCCAAGTGAGAGAATCAGCCGCCAGGCTGACCAGATTCGCCAAAGAATCAGGTACCGCTATCTTTCTTGTAGGTCACGTTACAAAAACAGGGGATATTGCCGGCCCCAGGGTTCTCGAGCATATTATTGATGTTGTCTGTTATATCGAAGGAGAAAGAGATAGCCAATTCAGGATTATCAGGGCAGTAAAGAATCGTTATGGTGCGGTTAATGAACTTGGCGTTTTTGCCATGACCGAAAATGGCCTTCAGGAAATAAGCAATCCATCTGCGATCTTTTTGACTCGGGGATCAGAACCAATGCCAGGCAGCGTTGTCATGGCGATATGGGAAGGCAGTCGCCCTCTTCTCATAGAAATACAGGCCCTTGTTGATGAAAGTCATGCAGAGAATCCCCGCAGGGTAACGCTTGGACTTGAGCAGAACAGGCTGGCAATGCTGCTTGCTGTTCTCCACAAACATGGTGGAGTTGTTACCTACAACCAGGATGTCTTTGTCAATGTTGTCGGGGGGGTGAAGGTAAATGAAACAAGTGCTGATCTTGCAACTATCCTGGCAATTGTCTCGAGCCTGCGCAACATGCCGCTCCCCAGAGATATGATTGTTTTTGGAGAAACAGGGTTGTCCGGTGAAATACGACCGGTATCAGGAGGCCAGGAACGCCTGAGGGAAGCTGCGAAACATGGATTTAAAACCGCTATTATTCCTGCAGCGAACGCGCCAAAAGAAAAAATGAAAGGCTTACAAGTTATTCCTGTTGAAAAAATAAGTGAAGCCATTGCCGCATTGTAAGAGTTTACTGCCACCCCTCTTTTCTGCTTTAATTTAATTCCACTCCGTCCCTTTTATCTGACGTTGACAGTCTTTTTATGAAATGGTAAATACATATCCTCTGACAGGAGGAATGGCCGAGTGGTTGAAGGCGGCGGTCTTGAAAACCGTTGAGCGAAAGTTCCGTGGGTTCGAATCCTACTTCCTCCGCCATTTTTTTTGGCACACTGCGGAGAGATGACCGAGCTGGCCGATGGTGCTCGCCTGCTAAGCGAGTGTGGGGGTTATACTCCACCGAGGGTTCGAATCCCTCTCTCTCCGCCATATCTTATTTTTCTTTTATTTTCAAGCAGTTACGACATGGCATGTGACGCAATGTGAACCCTTTTGTGAACCACTATTTTTCCCTGCTAAATCTTTTCAAATTAGATAAAAAATAGGGGAAACTCCAGCTTTTACACCAGAGTTTCCCCATCGTCCAAACCTAATCTAATCACAACTACTATCTAATCAGTGCCTCCCTTCTTCCTCTTCCCAACCTCACCATTCATTATCACTTGACCATTGAGAACCGACATCCCATCAGGAAATAGACCATCTGTTTCTTTGATGATACTTTGTCCTAACTCAAGGAACTGCCCTAGCTTCTCCTCAAGTCCTGCCTTCTTCTCTATAATATCCCAGTCAATGAAGTATCCGTCTTCTCTAATAATATCTTCTCTGAACAAATGACTTCCTCGACGAATCTTGCCAAATCACATTTCTTTGCCCCCAAAAAATGGAATAACAG
>WTAT01000346.1 GCA_013139415.1 Desulforhopalus sp. | reverse complement strand
GGGATGAGGCCCTCTGAGAACCATCTACAGCCTTTTGATAAATTCAACGGGTGCCGGGGAACTTCATTTCTGGCAAATCAATCCATTACCAGGCGCAGCATCCAGGTTTCATTGTACAGCTCTGTTGCCGGGAAAACCTGCTCGGTAGAACCACTTTTTCCAAGCATTTCGGAAATTACACCACTAGCGGCAGTCCCGGGTTGTGCGGCCTTTTCAGGACTTTTCGGCGCAACAGGGAAATAGACCATTTCCATAGGACGACCCCACTCATCTATTTTCTGGCTTTCAGGCAGGGGGGTTAGATTCCCCGTGGAGAGAAAACCGGTCACGGCTGCTGCCAGAGCATCAATAATATCATCCCTGGCAACATCCTTTCTCTTGAACCGATCGATTGCCGCTTTAAAGATGATCCTGGATTTGTCGTAATGCCCATTCAACAGTTCCAGCCGCTCTTCCTGTCCCATTGGTTTCTTTTTGTAGTGCTCCATTGGCTGGCCGCCATTGAGCCCGTAAAGACAGACTTCAGGATGGCATTCACGGATAACGCTTCTGGTTTTGGAGTGGTCCTGCAAGAGGTTATCAGCTTCTCTTATTTTAGCCGTTATACCCCAAGCCATTATCGAGATCTTTTTTCCTATCATGTATTTATTGATCTGGCAGGCATCTTGATAGCTTTCAGCTAATAGAACGTCTCTACAGGGAGGTGAGAAAACGCTATTATGGCGTAAGGGGCTCAATAACTTTCTTGCCAGCCGGTCACATTGTCGGGTTGGATTTTCCCTGGAAGGAAGGCCAATCGGAATGTCTACCAGAATTAAGGCCTCTTTTTTATTCGCCTGCCAGAGTTTCGGCAAAGTTTTGAAAACCCCAAAATCACATTCACCATAGCGGCTGATACCAACATAAAACCAACCGGCCTTGCAGCCGTCAACACCGATGTATTTATGGTATCTCATTTGGCGAATTTTATTTTCTGGTGCCATTCCAGGTTTTCCTGCCCGGGCCAGTACATCTTCTGCTCAGGTTTAAAGATCGGTCTATCCATGAGTGTCTGGATATGACCAGGTATGTTACGGTCAGATTGTACGCATTTTGAAACGAGCACTTCATACTGCTTGCCTACACTCATCAACCCTTCATCAAAGCTCCAATGGCAGATGCGGCAGAGGCAGAGACCGTTGGTGGGCTTATCATCCTGAGATTCGAACCAGGGAACGATGTGGGCGGCTTCGACGACGGTGTGGCCTTCGGGGGTGAGCATTCGGATGCCGCAGAGGGCGCAGCGATGTTCGTAGAGGGAAACAATGGCTTTTCTAAAGCCGGCATCGCGGATTTTTTTCTTTTTGGCAGGCTCGTCGGTTTCACCAAACAGGGTGGCTTGCTCGGCCACCTCTTGCTTTAGAAGTGTCTGGCTGTATTCATAGGAAGCCAAATTCACAAAGCCCTGCTCGATAACCCTGGGTTGGATTTCAGGGGGAAAATATGTGTTCACCAGGGCAGCCCTTAGTTTTTCTCTGGAATCCTGAATCTGCATGAACTGGAAAAGTTCATCATCCATCCTGGCCCCGGTATATATCTCTCGGAGCTTCACCATTGATGTGACCTTGTAATCCGCATCAGCATCGAAACCAGGATTACAAATTCGCTCCCAGAAACCATCAGATCTCAATCTTGGAAAGGGGTGGGCCATTGTTGATTGCTGGCCAACCGGCATAATAGCATTCCAATACCCATTCCAGATATCAACAAGTTCAAAGGAAGGTTCGATGAAATTCTCTGTGATCTGCCCCTGGGCGATCAGATCCATTATGGAGAGGAGAAGAAACGGCTTGTGAGGCGCCTGGTGGCAAGTCGACGCAGACCACCCTTTCTTGTTCTTTGCGGTCCGAAGTGTAGTGAAGCTCTTGAGGTATTTTTCAAGCATGACCGAGTATCAAAATTCAGGTTTATGTAATTTCTTGTCTGTCAAAAAATCCAAATTTAAAAGATTCAACAAAATCCCCATCTTTCATGTAGAATCATCCCGCCGCCCTGAAACGCTGGTATCTTCTATCAAGGAGTTCACGATTGGGTCTTAGTTCGGTTCGTCGGGGGAGGATCATTTTCTTATTATGCAAGCCCTGAAGACCGTGTACGAGCATGGGGCCGTCTTTCTCTTTTAGAACATCCTCTCTAACTTCTATCATGTAATCCGGTGTGACCCCTAACAAGAATTGATCAAAGGCAGCGTGATGGAGTTTGCAGAGGGATATTCCGTTGTTCACGACCGGTTTTCCGTCTGGTTCCGTATCGGGGATAATGTGGGCGGCATCCAGAAGTTCCAGGTGCCGAAGGCGGCAGAAAGCACACTGTTCGCGATATGCTCGAAGTACCTTCTCGCGGAATCCTCTCTGGTGCAGGCGCTGGCGTACCTCTGCAGTCAAATACGCCCTTCTTCCTTCAGCAGGCGGATCTGATATGACGTTGCTTGGAACCCCACTCTGCCAGTCAGAGCCAATATAGGAGGAATCTTCCACCTCCACTTTGAAAGTCAAATTATCAGGGTCGTCAGAGACAATGAAGACTGGCCATACAGCGAGATATTTGCCCGGGATAACGCCGTGAAAATAAACGAGTGGCACCCTTCTGAAAAGGGCCATACGGAGGCCTGAGTTGTCTCGGTGCTGCGGATCAGTTCCACGATAACGGTACAAAAGCAGACCGTCGGGACTGAAACTGTCGTCATAAGGGCCTTCCGGTGTAGTTGTGATAGAAAGGGGCATTTGTGGTAGCAGCCTCGGTTTGAATATCCCTTGGGGAGCTACCAAAGGCACACGTTGATTCTCGAATTCAAAGCCT
>WTAT01000524.1 GCA_013139415.1 Desulforhopalus sp. | reverse complement strand
AATTTTCTCCTGCCCGTAAACCTTAACTTCATTTTCCAAAGAAAAAGGAGCCAGATTTAATTACCAACAAGCAAAGTTTTAGTGGCGTTATCTTGCACCCTGAGTTCCGAGATAATTTAGGCTAACGGGTTGAGACAGACCAGAAGATTGTATTGTGCCAGCATTCCGAACATTTATTGCAACTATTCCGCATCAGATACTTCATGGTTTTTGCAAACCGGAATCCATGTAATATTTTATCCACGGCACGATGCCGAAGAACACCTATCAAAACCAAGAAGGACGGCTCAAACGATTGCAGCAACCTTTTTGTCGAATCCATGCGTACCCAAAATGGGTCGACTATCCACTGCGGTATGTCAGCGACAGAAGGATACAGCACAGATGAACCGGCTCAAAGATTATCGAAAAGAGGCAATCAGGTCATTCTCGAGCCACTTGAAACAACCTGGGATGCGTTATTCGACTCTCTCCAGGATTCTTGCGCAATAAAGCATCTGTTCCGGAACGCCGCTTAATCCGCAGTGCTGCCTGACTGAGGCCGGAAAGGTCTCTGCTGTACCAGGAATCTCCGTTTGTCAAGTTTGACCCTTATATGTTGCGAGTCTTTCTATCTTACTGAAAAACCGTACTTATCTGGCAGTCAGTGTGATTTCTGATTATTTCCATTATAATCAAATAGTTCATTAATTTCTCTCTCCAACTGTCCAAGTAACAGGTAACATAATAATCCCGCATTTCCCAAGAATCCCTGTTGACCGGTCAGACCGTAAACCTCTTCCTTTTGATCATCTAAAGACTGTCCAGCCAGGCCAAAGTTTCTTTCTTGTTTTGCCAATCGATCAGCTCCTCCATTTTGCAATCATTAGGAAGCAATGTCTGCGTATATTTGATAAACTTTTTCTGCACTTCCCGTTTACGAGTCAGATTCAACTGCAGATAGTTCATGGTTGACTGGATATTTTCATGACCTAAACGATTTTTTATATCAGTAAGCGGCTCACCGGCAGCGAACATGTTCATAGCACAGGAATGTCGGAAGCTATGGGCAGGATGGAGGTTTCTGGTTCTGTTCACCGGCAGGGCCAGCTGAAGGTATTTTTTACACAGGTTATAAATCCCATGTCGGGTAAATCCCTCGCCACGCTGGTTGATGAACAGGCGATCACCATAGCCCGGTTTCGGTTTGATGCGGTAGTTGGCAATATACTGTTGGAGGAGTTGAACCGTCTTGGCCCAAAGCTCTATGAGACGATAGCGGTTCCCCTTACCAAGGATGGCCAGGGTTTTCTTTTGAGGATCAAAATAGTCGAGATTGAGTGTGGTTACCTCGCTGGGCCCTGGCGCCGGAGTCAAAGAGTAAGGGAGTCAAAGAGTAAGGGGAACTAAGGGGTCAAGCTTGACAAACGGTGATTTTACGGTTCGATTTTCGCATGTCCCACAAACCTCCAAACCTCGACTTCATTTTTCTGGCCCAGTTTAACACGTTATTCTTCGCGACACTAGCAGACAGGACATCTTTTTTGATTCCAGTGATCGCACACGCCTTTTTCTATTGCTGCAAAAAACCCAGGTTTTTTTTTAGCCGTCCTTTCATTTAAATTTAAAACTCATGTTTATTTTTAATAACCGGTTGTCCGTCACCTTTTACCGCACACCACTCTACAAAACTGACCTCCAAATGGCAGTTTTAAATCTGCAGGGCAAAGACACCTCTCGTTGACAAACCGGGTCCTGTTAGTAAAGTACTTTGGATAAGAGGAAGGGCAAGACAATGATCAGACAAACCTCAAGATTATGGGGATGAATGACGAAAAATGAACTTATAACATACTGGGTAGAATCATCGGAGTCAAACTACGCATCCATGCATAATATGTTTGTCAACAAGGAATATGTTTGGTCATTGTTCGTAGGGCATCTCTGCATAGAAAAGCTTCTGAAGGCCTTGTATGTTTAAGAGATTGACATCATCACTCCCAGGGTCCATGATCTATACAAGTTGGCCATAAAGTATAACCTTGAAATGACTGAAGAACAGATCGATGCACTGTTGTATATTACCCTGTTCAACATTGAAGCGAGATATGAAGAATACAAGCGCGAATTCTACAAAAAATGCACCAAAGATTTCACAGAAAATAACATCAACAAGATAGAAAGGTTACGAATATGGCTTCTGGCAAAGATAAAAAATTGATTTATGAAGAAGTGCTGCAATATCTATCTCTTCTTAAAAATGAAAACATTCATATTCTTCAAGCACACCTATTCGGATCATATGCCAAAGGAACCGCAGACGAATGGAGTGACATTGATCTGGCACTTGTCACCGAAAATTTTATTGGCGACAGTTTTGACTTCCGCTTTATGCTCGCAAAGTTGGCTAGAAAAATTGATCCGGATATAGAACCTCACCCGTATCTGATTTCAGAGTTCAATGAAAGCGATCCAATTGCAGGTGAAATACTGAAGAATGGTGAGAGGATTCTCTAGATGTACAACTAGACCACGAGTGCATGAGAAAATGGCACGCCAGTAAGAGCTAAGGGGTCAAGCTTGACAAAC
>WTAT01000320.1 GCA_013139415.1 Desulforhopalus sp. | reverse complement strand
AGGCGAATCCAAACCGGTTTGAACCCGGCGGCGAACTCTTCATTGCTCACACTGCTTGTCATGCCTTTGATCCAGGCGTAACCCGGAACCAACTGCAATAGTAAGTCATCAATCCGGTTTTGTAGATTCCGTCCCCTACTGCTTCTCGCGGCTAATCCAGCGATAAAACAGCAACTAATAAGGAAGAGTACAGCCAGCACATCAACAATGGGCAAACCCACAACCGAGTCCACAGGCAATAACAAATCCACCTTTTCAGCCACGGTGCGCATAATACGGAACCCCTTGCCCAGCAGAACAACCACTAGGACAAACGGGATCAAAAATAACACTCCACCCAAAACCGTAGTTAATAGAAATTTTCGCATCGCTGTATCCTTTTTTTGTTTGTCAGATTGAAGTGATTGTTAGTGTAAATCAACTTGTTTAATGGATAGAAACCAAAGTCCACATTGCATACCACAATGTTAACTTTATACGATCAAGCGACGAGTTAAGGCTGCCATTGAATACCTTAACACTTTAAGAATCATTCGCGAGTTTTGCTGTATAGCAGCAATCACAAGTTGCTAATGCCCTGCATATGAAATGAAAAACCCCCTATAAACAGGGGGCAATGGATTAGTCTTTTCAACTTGACGCTGTCAGACATATCAGCAGACATTTGGACTTTTAACTTGTCTACAATCAGTTAACAGGAATTTTTACTCCCAGATCCGCAATCAATTTCTGGAACGACTCAGATTCATATAGAAGTTCACCTGCCTTCTTCCTTACCAGGTCCACCGTTTCCGGTGGCAATTGCAGGGAAGTAGGCAGATTTTCAAAAAACTCTCTCTCCTCCTCGTTAGCTATACTTGCAAAAGTTATGTGGATGACATCATATCCAATTTTTGAAAATCTCTCACCTGATATGTCCCTTTTAAGCGTTTCCTCCAGATACCTCTGAAAAATATAGAGAGTATCAAAGGTGCTGTTGTTCATTATAGTAGCCATGGCAGCACCTAAACTTCTACCGGTGCTAGGCGGTGCCGGGATCACGTTCAGGAATTTCTTGTCCTTGCTCTTGTTGATCTGGGCATTGACAATAATGAACACCACCCGTTTGGTATTGGAAAGCCCGATTTCTTGCGGATCAATCCTCCTCTCGGGCAATTGCGCCAGGGCACTGACCGGACCCCTGAGGCCCAGGTTGTCGCTGACACCACCATCAAAGAGATGTATAAACTGTTTTTCAGTACTGTTGGTGTAATTCAACTCTCTTCTGGCAAAACGATATTTTACATCTAAGAGGTCATTTTTCTTTACGGCTTCATGAATCCAGGGCTTCGATTGATAACCGCATTGACCTCCATAATTCGTTAAAGAGATCCCGCTGAACGCTCCCGGAAAGGAGGATGATGCGGTAACTGCCTGCGATACCTTGAAGTTATTCAGTGAAGAACATATCAGCTGGAAGAAGTAGGGACTGAAGGAAAAATTATAACCGTCAATGATATCTGTTGCCTGCATAAGGATTGCCGGTCCGGCAGTTTTGTAGATGTCCCCCATTGATTTTCCATCGAAAAGGATCTTGTCATAGTAATCTGCCGCCATAATACTTCTGTTGTAGCCGGGCGATAGGAGCTTGGGCCAAAGGAACGGATTGAAAACACGCCACAAAAGTGCGGACTGAACCTTTTGGTACAGAAACCTTTCCTTATAGTCTTCAAAAGCTTTTTTGCCGTGCAGGCCATAATATGCTGCAGTAAAGCTTCCGCCGGAAACAGAAGAGATTATATCAACCTCATCCAGCAGGCTATGGTCTGAATTATCAGATTTTTTTTGTTCAGCCTGAGGGATATCAATTTTATTCAGGGCCTCGAGGATACCGTATGACATGGCTGCGGCTCGTGTTCCACCACCGGAAAAGGTAAGCACAAAAAACAGTTCGTCCGAACGCTTATTGTTCGTGAATGTCGTCTGCGCCATGGAGTAGAGGTTTTCTGTTTTCTCAAGCCTGGGATTTGCCTGATAGCTGGCACAGCCGCTAATAATGGAAAGACAGACAGCAGCAATTGCTAAATGAATTGTTGACTTATATTGCATAATTTCTATAAAATTTATGTAATCTTTCCATCTCTATTCCTGCATATATGGGTATCATTTTTGTGAGAAATCATTTTACTTACTCAATAAAGTTCATCTTGCCATCATCTAGCATCTGATCTTGGTAATTACCGTTTTTCCTTCATACTGGCAATCGAAATCGCCCCATGGCAATTCTCACTTTCACTTCATAGCAGCAATTGGAAGTCGCTAATGCGCAACATGTTAAATAAAACCCTTCAAATAAAACAGGGGACAACTCGTTAGTCTATTCAGCTTGACACTGTCAGACATATCAGCACCAATATGGAATTTTGTTTCAAAAAATAATAATTCAGTTTATTAAATGATAAACTCCAAGGCTCTGTGATTTGTACATTGAAAAGAAGGAAAAGACCGATGAAAAGATGGCAACTTACGACAAAAGAGATATTGGTTCTAGTGGCGCTAATATTTTGCTCCGCCCCTAGTAATGCAGCTTCAGAAAATGCTTATCAGAAGGTGTTTATCGAGCATCTTGAAATGGGGCCGGCCACCAACCTGGACATCAATGTTCACGGTAAAGCAGCGGCTGATATCGATAGAAGGCTCACGGAGATATATCATAGCAACAAATTGCAGCCTTTCTGGATAGAAGACAACAAGCCCAGCTCTCGTGCCGACGACATTGTTTCTGTACTGAAAGATGCAGAAAGACATGGTCTCAATCCAGCCAGTTATTTTGTTGATAAGATTGACCAGTACTGGGAAAGCAGGGATGCTGCAGGTCTAGTGCGGCTGGATATCTATCTGACGTTGGGGATGATGCGCTATGTAGCTGATCAAAGGGAAGGTCGTATGGAGCCGCGCAAGCTCGATCCCAAGCTCTTTGCAGGTGCACGGGATGTTGAGGTCGATTGGGAAGCCCTCCGGGAAAAGGCCTTTGAGTCACCGGATATGAAAGCTTTTATGGAACAACAAGCACCGCCTTTTTTACAATATCGCAAATTGCAGAAAAAACTGATCGAGTATCGAGCACTTACCGCAAAAGGCGGTTGGCCGTCAGTTCCCGTAGGAAAAGTTTTGAAACCGGATATGGAAGACCAGCGGATATTAACTGTTAGAAAACGACTGGCCACTACCGGAGAACTGACCATAGAAAATATGGGCAGTGCTGTTTTTGATGAACTGCTGGTAGAGGCTGTCAAACGATTCCAGAATCGCCATAATTTGGCCACAGACGGTGTAATTGGCAACAAGACACTGGCCGCCATGAATGTACCGGTCTCATCCAGAATCGATCAGATTATTATTAATATGGAACGATATCGCTGGTTGAAATGGCTCAGTGACGATAGCCTAGTCGTGGTAAATATCGCGGGTTTTGAGGCGGCTGCCGGCCAGGCAGGTAAATTTGATGTAAGGATGCCTGTGATTGTCGGCAAAGCATACCACAAAACGCCAGTTTTCAGCGACACGATAAAGTATGTGGATTTTAATCCTTTTTGGAATGTACCGAACAGCATCGCTCGCAATGAAATGCTGCCGAAGCTGAAGAAGAATCCCGATTATCTGGGAACAAAGAATATGCGTATTTTCCTGGGCTGGGATCCTGATTCTCCGGAACTGGATCCCACAAC
>WTAT01000415.1 GCA_013139415.1 Desulforhopalus sp. | reverse complement strand
TCCGCCAAAAACTGATATCTTGATGCCGGTCCCAAGTGGTCAACAACGCGCTTAGCCATAATCAAATATATTAATATCAGACACTTATAAGTAAGTGCATGATTTCGATTCCCATGCACTTCCGCCATATTTGTCAATATTTTAGGCGAGTTACGTATTATTGTGACTCGCCTTTTCTGCTTCAGGACTACTACAAACCGCGCCTGGAAGTTGAACCTACACTCAATGTGGTCTAGTGAGGTTTTGCACATCATCAAAACGTCACTGACAAAGTTCGCGCTCTTCATTATGAACTCTTTGCCAGCCCATTATTGGGCGTAAGCCGAATGCTGAAGAAGAATAAAGGAACTAGTCGAGAGGCATACATAGCATGATACCTTGCTTCACTCGATAGCTAAACCTGATCTTTTTGCGACACTAAGAACCCGAGGGTTTTATGGCCATCCTATCAAATCGGAAAACGAAAGCTAGCAACAGAACCCCTAGTTTACCTTTTCATTCAGAGGTCGTGGCGGTTGCCAGAAGGCTAGTTCTTTCTCCTCATGAGCAGCTTTTGCTGCATCTATTGCGCTCATCTATGAACAGGCAAAACAGAGTATGCTGGAAAAGCGAGAAACGTCTAGCAGAAGAAATGGGGTGCCACGAGAAGACAGTCTGTCGGGCCGTCAAGAATTTGAGGGCGAAGGGCATTCTTCTGGTCAGCAAGAGGGGACGGAAACGGGCTAACAATCACAATGAGTATCGATTTAACTATGATGGGAATGAGTTCAAAACGGACTCAAAGACTATTTTCAAATCGGACTCTCAGTCCCAGTCAAAAAGGACTCTTAGTCCCCAAAGTACATCCAAAACAGACTCAGAGTCCATTGAATATAGTAATAGAAAAGGCAATATAGCAAAAGAATCATCATCAGGACCAGAAGATGACCTTCCTCAGAAAAATCTTTCTCAGGATCAAGAGGATCAGGGAGAGCTACCCGAGTGTGATTTTATCCATGATCGAGGGATCGACCTGCACAAGTACGTCCGGGTGTTTTCAAAACTCAAGCATTTGGACAAGCCAGGAGAACCCTGGTTCGAGGAACAGCTTGAGGACTTCTACAAGCAGGCTGTCAGGCAGAACTGGAATCATGAGGCAGATCCGCCCCGAGCTGGATTCAAGAAGATCTTCTTTCGTGCTGGCCGTGCTGGCGCTCTTGCGCGGTGCGGCTTCAGGCCGAGGACACCTGAAGAGTTGGAAGCTGAGCGAGTCGAGCGTGAACGGCTGGCTGCTGAGAAGCAGCAGAGGGAGTGGCGGAAAGAGAAAGAAAGAAAGATCATTGCCATGAAGCAAAAACGCAAAGACAAGAAGATGCGGGAACTGTTAAATGACCCTGCTGTTAGTGAGTGTCTGAGAATCGAAAAGGTTGACTTGCAGAATCTCAATGACGTGCGCGACTGGTTTAGGTCGTTACGTAGGAATTATCCAGAGGTGGACACGCTCACTAACTTCATTACCTATTGTAAGAAACGCGTGGAGAAACGTCAGAGATTCCTTGAAAAGAGGAAGAAATCTAAACGCAACCTCCTACGTCTGCGGCTCCTCGATGTGCCGGGTGCACGGGAGCGCTTGGTAGATGCAGAAGTTATCCCGGACGTGAGTCCGAAAAACCTAAATGACCAGGATCTGGACAACTGCCTCAATCACATCACCAAGCTGTACCCTGACTGGAAAAAACACGAGTTTGACGACGTGCTAAGGGCGCTGGCTCAGGGACGGAAATCTTTGCTATTCTCATAACCCTGACTCTATAGGTTGCACTTTTTATGTGAAATTACAAATATTTATACACTGTAGTGAAGGCGCCTGCATAGAAGTGTAAATTATGGAGGGGGAAGGGGATGCGAACAGTCCGAAATATGGCTGGCCAAATATTCGGTAGGCTAACAGTGATCAAGCGAGCAGGATGTAGCAAAAACAAAAAGGCTACCTGGTTTTGTCAGTGCGAGTGTGGAAAGACAACAGTAGTTGAAGGCTGTAACCTGCGATTGCATCGAACTAGGAGCTGCGGTTGTTTGCGGGGCCGTCCACCTAACTTTGGGGAGTTGTGAACGATGTTGGAGTAAAGTGAGACGATTACAGAAATCCTGGAAGACATCCTGGAGTCTGATCACACCATGTACGGGGAAGTTCAGCTGCTGCTCACAGTGCTCCAGAAACAGTAACACGAGATTGGGACCATGAGCATTGCAACATTGTTTAAGAAGAGAATCCTGGGAAAGACCACAGAAAAGGACTTCAAAAGGTATCTGACTCGACTGATGGGAACCATAGACTACCTGTTACCATATCTTTAGCAATATTGGGTTTTGAGCCTGAAATCCTAGGTAGGATAGTACGCGCGCTCGTTTAGTCAGAGGATTTTTCGATTTTTCTGTCCACAGTTTTGGAGTCCCAAAATCCTAACGGCCTGAGGTTTTCCGGAGTCGCAAGCGCTCAATAAAATTTACACCCTTTTTCAAAGGAGCTATGGTTATGCGTGAGCACCTCATAGAGCAGTTGAGGAGGTTGTCCCGTGTCAAAGGTAAACAAGCCACTTGGATTTCTCAGCTTGGGGATGACGAAATCTACGAGCTATTTTTGAGACTCAGAAGTGGTGAAACCGCCAAATCAATCGCTCGATATGTTCAACATGCGTGGGGGGTGAATCCCAACTCCTCGGTGCACTCAATATCACAGGGCATTCTGAAGTTCAAAAAGCGAATTGCCCACCTACTCTTGACCCCACCATCTGTTAGCAATAGCCCTCTAGTTAATCTTGAAGAAACTTCCCAACTGGAAGGGCTAGAAGGCATGGAGAGGATCGCTCAGCTTCAGCTTGCGAGGATAGAAAGAATGATTAATGAGGAGCAAGAAACAGGGATAAAGCACACCAGTCTATCTAGGGAACTACAAGCGCTGAGCACAATTATGAAATGCCAGATGAAGTTGAAAGAGTGGTACATTTTGCACGAAGGCAATGACCCCGTACGACGCAGAAGACTAGAGAGGATGAAACGGAGGTTTGAGGAGCCTTTCCGTGCTCTAATGGACAGTATAGACGAGGAAGGGAGGAATAGGTTGCTCGAGGCCTCAAGTAAGTTGCTGGAGGATTTGGAAAGATATGCGGTTGAAGCGGAGGTTGCCCCTGATGGGAAACTACAGTTGGTGAAGCCAGATGAATCCCCCCAACGATAACCATACCCAATATTTTTTAAATCTTGTATGGTTAGGGCTTGAGCAGACACGAGTCGCAGTGGCTTTATGATCTGATTCGTCAATTCCCGTCTTTCTACTCCGCCTCAGCTCTAGCCGCTTTACCATTGTGTCAGAATATCCAATCCCTCAGGCACTCATCCCAATGCCCAATGTTTTGATTTGCATTTCATACCTAAACTTCTATAAAAGTTCACATCTTGGCAAGAGATGTTTAATCACGGACAATCGTTATAATCACCTTATCCTGGAGGTAGTTCACAGCAGGCAGCAGGTTCCAGGTGTTGCCACCTTCAAGTCCTACGAAGAAGTAACCATTCATAAAAAAAAGGGCCTTTGTAAGGCCCTCTTTCTCGATTTTACTTATTAATGTGGCGAAGTCTAACGGCCGCCGCCACCGTTTCCACCACCGCCGCCGTTTCCACCGCCGCCACCGGAGCCGCCACTCCCGCCGGAACCGCTACCACCATGGCCACCGGAGCCCTGGGAAGTTCCTGCCGACATGGCACCCTTAGCCTTTCCGAGCCCCATGCCTTTGCTGCCTGAGCCAACCATGGCCATGCCATGCTTTGTGGCACCTGCGTTCTTCATATTACGCGAGGTGGCTTCGCTGAGTTCTCTGCTTCTCTCCCGCGTGCGCTCTCTGACCATGAGCCCTTCCTCCTGGGGGGTCTCCTGGCCCAGTCTTTCTCTGGTTTTCTCTCTCGCCCGGGTGCGTTCCGGTTCGGTGGAATCCTGCTTGGAGAAGTC
>WTAT01000264.1 GCA_013139415.1 Desulforhopalus sp. | reverse complement strand
GGGAGAACCAGGCAAGTATGCAGCCGGGCGACGTCTATATGCTGAATGCCCCCTACAACGGCGGCACGCATCTTCCGGATGTAACGGTTATCACCCCGGTTTTTGCTGATGATTGCCTGGAAGTACTGTGTTATGTTGCCTCAAGGTGACATCACGCTGACA
The DNA here is from genome assembly GCA_013139415.1 of Desulforhopalus sp. GTDB lineage: Bacteria > Desulfobacterota > Desulfobulbia > Desulfobulbales > Desulfocapsaceae > Desulforhopalus_A. Next base: position 14,720 of record WTAT01000264.1, on the reverse strand, counting down.
GTGTTTGCCGTACCCCGGGTTCATCTCGTCCGGACAGCCGGCACATCGAAGAAGAAGGGGTGCTCATTGATAACTTCCTTCTCGTCAAACAAGGTGTACTCCAAAACCAGGAAACCCGCTCCCTGCTCGCCTCCGGCTCTTACCCTTGTCGAAATATCGACCAGAATATGGCGGACCTTTCCGCCCAGATCGCCGCCAATGAAACGGGGGGCAGAGAACTCAGGAAAATGGTGGATAATTTCGGACTTAAAGTGGTCCATGCCTATATGCAACACGTACAGGATAATGCTGAAGAATCAGTACGCAGAGTGCTCGATGTCCTGCAGGATTGTAACTTCGTCTATCCTATGGACGGTGGCCAGCAAATCAAGGTAAGTATCTCGGTGAACCGGCTAAAGCGTGAAGCCACCATCGATTTCACCGGAACCTCTCCCCAGAACGAAGGCAACTACAATGCCCCTACGGCAGTCTGTAAGGCTGCGGTTCTCTATGTTTTTCGTACCCTCGTTGCTGACAACATCCCTCTCAATGAAGGATGCATGAAACCTCTCAGGCTGATCATTCCTCCCAAAACCATGATCAGCCCCGAATACCCTGCGGCGGTCATTTCGGGGAATACCGAGGTTTCCCAGGCAATCACCGATGCGCTGTTTGGTGCCCTGGGAGTGCTCGCCTCCTCACAGGGGACCATGAACAATTTTGTCTACGGTAACGCAACCCACCAGAACTACGAAACCATCTGTGGCGGCACGGGTGCCGGTCCAGACCACCCCGGCACCAGCGCCGTACACAGCCATATGACCAATACCAGAATGACCGACCCCGAGGTTGTTGAATGGCGTTTTCCTGTGCAGGTTGAGTCATTTTCCATACGACACGGTTCTGGCGGAACTGGCAAATTTCCAGGCGGAGATGGGGTCGTCCGCAAAATACGGTTTCTTGAACCAATGACCGCCACCGTCCTCTCCTCCCATCGGGAAACCGAGCCCTATGGTTTAGCCGGAGGTGGTCCTGGGAAAAAAGGCCAGAACATTGTTCTGCATCCGGATGGTACAACTACTATTTTAGGCGGAAACGATGAGGTTTTTTTGTCACCCAACGACATTTTCATAATTAAAACTCCAGGCGGAGGTGGCTACGGAAACTAAATCATATCTTATAGTTATGCTTTTAGTTGTTTACTATAAAGACTAATGATACGAAAAAAACCACTCTTCGTACCGTTGAGCTGGATTCCTAGTAAACATTGTGTTATCTTTGCTTCTGCGTGTTAATTAACAAGATGTTTTTGTGATACAATTCAAACCTCTTCTCAAAGGAGAAACAGATGAAAACCCCAGTACGTGTCGCAATCACCGGTGCCGCCGGACAAATCAGCTATTCCCTTATCTTCCGCGTCGCATCGGGTTCTATGCTTGGGAAAGACCAGCCGGTCATTCTCCAGCTCCTTGAAATCCCCCCCGCGATGGGCGCTCTAGAGGGTGTGGTTATGGAAATCAACGACTGCGCATTCCCTCTGGTTGCCGGTATCGTATCCACCGACGACCCAAATGTTGCCTTTAAAGATGCTGATTACGCACTTCTGGTTGGTTCAAGACCACGCGGACCCGGTATGGAGCGCTCAGACCTGCTGAAAGCAAACGGCGCCATCTTTACCGTTCAGGGCAAGGCCCTGAACGACAATGCCAGCCGTGACGTCAAAGTATTGATTGTCGGTAACCCTGCCAACACCAACGCCCTTATCGCCATGAAAAACGCGCCGGATCTTAATCCCCGCAACTTCACCGCGATGATGCGTCTTGACCACAACCGTTCGCTGTCTCAGATCGCTGCAAAAACGGGGAGCCATTCCACTAAAGTTGAAAAAATGGTGGTATGGGGTAATCATTCCGCCACTCAGTTCCCAGACATCAGCTTTGCAACCGTGGATGGTGTTCCGGTGAAAGACAAGATGGACAACGATTTTTATGTAAACGAGTTCATCCCAACGGTACAGCAGCGCGGTGCCGCAATCATCAAGGCCCGTGGTGCATCCAGTGCTGCTTCCGCTGCTTCTGCAGCCGTTGACCATATGCGTAACTGGGCCCTCGGCTCAAACGGTGGATGGGTCAGCATGGGTGTTTTCAGTGGTGGCAACAGCTACGGCATCAACGAAGACATCATGTACGCCCTGCCTATCACCTGCGAAAACGGGGAGTGGAAAGAAGTTCAAGGCCTTGAAATCAGCGACTTTGCCCGTAAAATGATGAAGGCTACCGAAGACGAACTGCTCTCAGAGAAAGAGGCCATCGCTGACCTTCTGTAAAACCTAGGGTACTAACCCCGGTAAACGGGAAAATAAGCCGGGACTCAGTTCAGTACCCCCTTGAGGGGTGTAAGTGCCTTGGTGGTCACTTTAAGTTTCCAATTTCAATACACTCTCCAGATTTCTTGTTTTTTATACCCCTCAAGGGGGTACTAAAAAGAGTGACAGGAAATCTGGAGTAAGGCACTAAAGCCCGTCAGTTCAAATAGAAAAGGCAGATACCCGTTAGTCGGGGTATCTGCCTTTTTTTATCTGGTTACAAGAGTAGCGTCAAAGGTAGTGTCAAAGGTAGTGTCAAATACTGGTTACAGAAACTTTCTCAATCAACTCTATTTTCTTATTTGCAAAGAAGCCTGGCCTGCAAAACGAAAAAGACCATTCCCTTTTTCCATATAGTTGCTATAAGTTTGAGAAAAGATGACTTTAATTTCTGAATAATCTTTCCTCTGATAAGGATCAGGATGGTTGTACCTTTTACTTACAACAATGATTGATGATATAAAAAGGACACTTCAAAATTTTTTCCCCGGACAGACGTTCCCCGTCTCTGACCTTGAGATAGCACTAAAAAAAGGGGACATCCTCACCGAAAAGGAAAAAATCCTCCCATTCCTGCAGACCGCACTCTTTGATGAAAAAGTGTTGGAAGTGGAACTCGATGGCATGCCCCGGGTCTACTTCTCAAGACTAAAAGACGATTTTTCTGATTTCATTGAAGACGAAGAAGACTTTGCCCTTCTTGATGAACATGACTACACCCAAGGCGAATACTTAAAAGAAATGAGCCATATAGTCACCTTGCCTCTTGAACCAGGTCTCGGCAACCTGCACCTTCGCCACTCCCGCTCTATCGCCCTACGAATATTCACTAATACCTTTGCTGTGGAACTGGCCACAACATTCGAGGATTTGACCAAGGTTGGTGATCTGCCTGTTCTCAGACTCGCTTTCCCCATACTAGCGAGAATAGTGCACAATGCGCGGGAGTTTCGAGCAAAAGTCCCGGATAGCTTGAATTTTGTCCTGAATATTGAAATTGCTGAAGATCTTCCGAAGTTGGACACGACCCCCATCGATATCAGCATAAAAGGAATGGCATTTACCGTTAGCAAGAATGAGCAAAAAATGTTTATCCCAGGAGCAGCACATTCACTCAAACTCTATGTTAACGATGAACTCCTCACATTGCTTAAAGGAACAGTCAGACATCTTTCCAAAGTGCGCAAGAAAGGCGGTATAGAATATGTCTGCGGAGTCCAATTCGACCTGGAAACGCGAACACTGGCAGCGGTAGTAGAATCTATTGTCGCCTCCGTGCAGCGAGCACATCTCAAAGATCTGGCCGAGAAATCCGATGCCAGCGGTATCGATCTGATTGCCTGACAAGACCAGCGGCAATTTTTAAAAAACCAACATTCAGGAGTAAGTGCGATGGTTAAGTTTACTGTGCAAAACATGGGAGAACATACCATAGACAACCTGGTAGTCAGCGGCCCCTTCAAGGCAATCATCATGGAAATGGCCGAACTGTTCCTGGCAACCTACACTGGACCGGCCGAGGGAGATCTCGACTATCATTTTGCCGAGTATATCATTAAACAATCTTATGGCCAGGGGCAGATAATCGAATGGCAACCAACCCCTTCCGGAGAAATACACTAACCCCGCTAAACGGGGTTCTTTATAATACTCCCTTGAGGGGTGCTCTTTTTAGTACCTCCCCTGCGGGTATACGTGCCTTCATCTCTCACTTAACCGCTGATTGTTCAGGTACGACACAGGCAGTATCCTTGTGACAATCGGCCAGAGCCAGATAGAGGGTGCCGACGGCCAATTCGGCGCAGTGCTGGTGATCGTCCGGCAGGGTCTCCAGGAAGTCGACGACATCGATCGGGGCCACGCTCCAGCATTGCTCCACCGGTTTTCCTTCTACCAGAACAGCTACCGCATTCGAACAGGCATTGGTATTTATACATCCTTCCAATTCAAAGGTCAGCCGTTTTACGACTCCCTCTTCTACGGCCAGATACATAGTGATAGTATCCCCGCAGTCCCCGGTCTTCTTGCCAACGCCATCAGGTTTTTCCAGCACCATCCTCCTCTCCCAGAGATTGGCCATCAACAAAAACCGCTCGGAATGATCCTGCCAGAAATCAAACTTTTTTTCCATTTCAGTAACCTCTCTCCGATCAAATGCCCACCCCGGTAAACGGGAAAATAAGCCATGACTCTTTTTAGTACCCCCTTGAGGGGTATAAGTGCCTTGGTGGTCACTTTAAGTTTCCAATTTCAATACACTCTCCAGATTTCTTGTTATTTATGACAGGAAATCTGGTGTAAGGCACTAATAAACAGTCAATCTACGTTATTTTTACTACGAAAAAAGTTTGGGCTCAACTGCTCCAGTTGAGCTAGGATGTAGGATATGATGTGAATGACTTGGTCAGGTTTTATCCCTGCCAGCAAGCGGTATAATAAACTGGGATTCGGTATCCCATGGGAAAAGGATCCAGGTATCCTGGCTCACCTCAGTGATAAATGTATCAACCAGGGGACGTCCCGCAGGCTTTGCATAAACCGTTGCAAAATGAGCCTTGGGAACCATCTCCCGAACCACTTTAGCGGTACGCCCGGTGTCGACCAGATCGTCGATGAGCAGCCATCCTTCCCCGTCACCTTCAAATGTTTTCAAAGTATCCACTTCACCCTTTTTGTCCTTCCAGTCATAACCTGAAAGACAGATAGTATCGACCAGGCGGATATCAAGCTCCCGGGCAATGATGGCTGCAGGCACCATCCCCCCCCTGGTAATGGCGATCATCCCTTTAAATCTATCCATATTCAAAAGACGCCATGCGAGTGCCTTTGAGTCCCGATGCAGCTGCTCCCATGAAATAGGATATGTTTTTTTGTATTTTGAACCTTCCGGCATAGTCTTTCCTTCAATTAAACCTTGTAGAGACGATATTAAGCATCATAAAACCTGCTTTAAAAACAACTTTGCCCTGTCTTCCTGAGGGTTGGTAAAGAAATGTTCTGGGGTCCCCACCTCAACGACCTTTCCTTCGTCCATAAAGATGACCCGGTCAGCCACTTCACGGGCAAAGCCCATTTCGTGGGTGACCACGATCATAGTCATCCCTTCTACGGCAAGCTGCTTCATGACATCGAGCACCTCTCCAACCATTTCCGGATCAAGGGCAGAGGTTGGCTCATCAAAAAGCATAACCTTCGGATCCATGGCCAGCGCCCTGGCAATAGCCACACGCTGTTGCTGCCCCCCGGAAAGTCTGGAAGGATAGTCTCCTGCCTTTTCCGGAATACCAACTTTTTCCAGCAATAAGTGGGCCTTTTCTTCTGCAACTTTCTTACTGCGCTTACGAACCCGACACTGGGCCAGGGTGAGATTTTGCAGCACGGTCTTATGGGGAAACAGGTTGAACTGCTGAAAGACCATGCCAACCTCAGCCCGCACCTTGTTGATGTTGGTTTTTTTATCGGCAAGATCAACACCATCGATGATGATGTGGCCCTCTGTAAAGGTTTCCAGTCCATTAATGCAGCGAAGAAAGGTTGATTTCCCGGATCCGGACGGACCGATGACAACCACAACCTCTCCTCGTGCTACCTCTGTCGACACACCGTCAACAGCCCGGATAACACCCGAATGGCCAGCAAATACTTTTACGACATTCTCGGCTTTAATCACTGACGGCAAGCCTCCGTTCCATGTAGAAAACAATTTGTGACAAGAGTGAAGTCACCAATAGATACATCGCCGCGACAACAATCCAAACCTCAAAGGTGGCAAAGGTGGAGGTGATGATCTCCCGTCCTGATTTTGTAAGATCGGTAATTGCAATAACCGAGACCAGTGAAGAATCCTTAATCAGGCTGATAAACTGACCAGACAAGGGTGGCAGAATTTTTTTAAAGGCCTGGGGAAGAATAATATCTTTCATGGTCTGCAGCGCGGTCATACCAAGCGACCTGGAGGCCTCCATCTGCCCTTTAGGGATAGCCTGGATACCCGCACGAACAATTTCCGCCACATATGCACCGGCAAACAGTGCTAAGGCACCGATGCCACAGACGTTGCGGCTGAGGTCAAAAACAGTACCAAGAAAGAAATAAGCAATAAAAATCTGAACAAGTAGTGGCGTTCCACGGATACATTCCACGTAGAGCATCGCCAAACCCCGCAGAGTTACATTTTTGGATACCCTGGCAAGCCCGGTAGCAAGTCCTAGAAAGAGGGCAAAAACACTGGAAATAGCCGAGAGCCAGAGGGTGGTCCATAAACCCATCATCAAAGGACCAAGTCGCCAATTCGCAGTAAAACCGACAATATCACCTTCGAACAGCTCTTCTCCCTCAGATACCTCCAGCAAGTCGGCATCGATAGTCACCACAACTTCTTCGGCAGTCTCGGAGAGCAAAGTAATCTGACTGCTCTTCCCATCTATTACAATGGAACTAACCGTGCCATCAAAGGGAATCTTTTGTGCGTCTTCTGCGAGGTACATAAAATACTGGGGCACGCGGTACCATCGCCATTTATAGTCAATCTTTTTTATCGCACCCCAGGTACCGGCGGCCACCCCAAGCAGGATGACCACCAGCAAAAGTCTCCAGGGCCACGTCTTATCTGTGGCATTCAAAATAATGATTCCTTTTGTTTACTGGATTTCTTTTAACCAAGTGTCGTCTTTGAACCATTTCGTATAAATCTTTTCATATACACCGTCATACTTGATCTGATTCATGAAATTGTTCAACCAGTTGAGAAAGTTAGGATCATCTTTGCGGATAGCCCAGGCAAGTGGCTCTTTGGTGAAAGGTTCTGCCAGATGAACGAATTTTCCAGCACCTTTCTGGCCCATGGCTATTGAATTAAATGGTAAGTCATAAATAAAGGCATCGATCTTTCCGTTGGCGAGTTCCATCACCCCTTCCTGCTCGGTCTCATAGGAGATATATTTGGCATTAGGAATCATGCGTTTGGTGGCCTGCTCACCAGTGGTACCCAGTTTGGAAGCAACGGTGTACTTAGGATTGTTCAGATCTCTGTAGGATTCTACGTCGTCAGCTAATTCTTTTTTCAAGAGAACGGACTGACCGATAAGAATATAAGGTGTGGCAAAGTTTACCGTCATGTTTCTTTCCTGGGTGAGGGTCATACCAGACATGAGGATATCAAACTTTTTGGTCAACAGGGCAGGAATAATTCCATCCCAGGCAGTCGAAACGAGTTCCAGTTTAACTTTCATCGCTTTAGCCATTCTTTTGGCCATATCAACGTCAAAACCGATAATTTCACCTTTTTGATTGGTTAACTCAAAAGGCATATATCCAGGCTCCATACCCACCCGCAGAGTTCCGCGCTTCTGAATCTCTGCCAGGGTATCTGCGACTACTGCAGTTCCCGTAGAAAAAGTCAGCACAGCCAGTGCGACAGCTACAAACAATGACAGTTTTTTCATCTTCATCTCCTTTTTATGGTTAATTAGAAGGGCAACACCCTCCACGAAAACTTTGTTTATTATTCTTCTGGCAGGATATACAAATCATACTTCCGGTACAAGTCAACAAAGCAATGACTTCCTGAAAATTGGTTTTTTCGTCCGCCTAAAGACACCAGAAGTTATTCTCAGCCGCATATGCATATGGACTACCATGTATGCATCGTACTTAACCAGCTATTTGGTTTTATAAAAAAAGTTAAACCCAGAAAGGCAATTTCCGACTCTTTCTCTGCGTAACAAACTCCTTAACAAAACTCAAGGAGATTCTTACGGAAAGGGGGGAGTTACCTTAGCTTCCGACATTTCTATAGAAAAACTTATAAAAACAACTGCTGCTGGACTTCCAAGATACCTGTCATTTTTTTCGACCAACTCATTGATTGCGAGATTTTTAAGGTCAGATCGTTTAAGTTGCAGCAGTGCAATAGCTTTAATTTTTTCATCCGATATATGATCGGTCTCGTAAATAGTTCGAACAAACTCCCAGATGGCTAAAGCCAATGAAAACCAATAATTCTATCCTAACATATCTGGCTTTGGCGACAGCGGTTCTTTTCTGGGGCCTCTCCTTTGTTGCAACCAAAATTGCCCTCCAGAGCTTTACCCCTTTCTGTCTCATTTTTTTCAGGTTTTTTTCTGCTGCTATTTTTTTTATGATCCTCCTCTGGCGAACAGGTTTTCCAGCTCTCACAAGGAAAAACATTAATTCCCTTGTATTACTCGCCATTATGCAACCCGGTCTCTATTTTCTTTTTGAGACCACTGGCCTTCAATACACTTCTGCGACCAAAACATCTCTGATCATTGCCACCATTCCCATTGTCGTTCTTGTCCTTTCAGCTATTTTTCTAAAAGAAAGGTTGCGCCCCTTAAATATCCTCGGCATTGCTTTCTCTCTGGCCGGAGTGGCTCTCCTTGTTTTTGGCGGTCAGCTGCAGACAGAATCTAAGGGTATGTTAATTGGCGACATCTTGATCTTTGGTGCTGTTCTGGCAGCATCTGCATATATGATCATGACCCGGAGATTAGGCGAATCACTTACCTCGCTGCAAATTACCGGGATGCAGATTATTTTCGGTGCTGTACTTTTTTTTCCTGCTTTTCTCTGGGACCTACCTAAGCTCAACTGGCAAGCTGTATCCAACGAGTCACTCATCGCCCTGATCGTCTTGACTATTTTCGCTACCATCGTTGCATTTATTTGCTACAACTATGCCCTCACCAGAATACCGGCAGCCCAGGCCGCCGTCTGCATCAATGGTATTCCACTGGTTACTGCCTGCGGAGCCTGGATAATACTCGGAGAAACACTTGCCCCTGTACAGCTAATGGGAGGAGCACTCGTTCTGGCAGCTGTAATTTTGGCCAACCACACACCCGGATTCGAGACCGTTCCCAAGGTGGCTCAATAACATACCAAAAACATCAACAATCAGCTTACCAACTCCAACTTAAGGTTTACATGATGAAAAACATATTTATTTCCGGTTCACTCGCCTACGATCGTATCATGAATTTTCCCGAAAGTTTTTCCGACCACATCCTGCCGGACAAAATCCATAGCCTCAACGTCTGCTTCCAGGTGAACGGGGTGACAGAAAACTACGGCGGCACTGCCGGCAATATTGCCTACGCCTTAAAGCTCATGGGCAAAAATTCAACTATCACCGCCACCATAGGCAGCGACCATCATAAATATTTTGAGTGGTTGGATAAGCAATCAATATCAAGAGAGGAAATTAAAATAATCCCTGAAGAACTGACGGCAGGGGCATATATAACTACAGATAAAAGCAACAACCAGATCACCGGTTTCAACCCCGGCGCGATGAAATATTCCTCCAAACTGGACTTCAATGGTCTCGACCCTGCAGAGACAATTCTTCTGGTTTCTCCCGGAAATCTTGAGGATATGATCAACTACCCAAAACTTTGTAAACAGAAAGGGATTGGCTATATATTCGATCCCGGTCAAGCTCTTCCCGTACTACAGGCCCAGGATTTAATAGATGTCATCACCGGTTGTAAACTCCTCATCGTCAACGATTACGAATTCAACCTGATTATGGATAAAACCGGCTTAACAAAGGAGGAGCTGCTCGCCCTTCCGGAAGCAACTATTATTACCCTTGGCGAGGCTGGTTCAGAACTCTATAATCAGGCCAGAAGGGTAACAATCCCCTCCTTCAAAGCGGCCCAAGTTGTCGATCCAACCGGCGCAGGAGATGCATACAGAGGCGGGCTGCTCAGCGGATTAATCAACGGCAGCGGCATGGAAGCCAGCGCCATCCGAGGCAGCGTATGCGCCTCCTTTGCTGTCGAACGCAACGGAACCCAGGTTTACTCATTCACGCCAGAGGAATTTGAAAACCGCATGAGAGCAAATTAGTGACCGAGTAATGATTGCGTGAAAAAATTTAAATAACAGGTTTGAGAAGAGCAGGATTCACTTCAGTTCCTCCAGCTCTTCTGCTTTCAAGGCCCGTTGCAGGGGGCAGGAACCAGGAATATCCTTGCCTTCTCGATAGAGTTGCAAAAGCCCGATAGACCGGGAAGCCAGTTCTCTTCTTACCTCCCGTCTTCTTCCTTTCACCCGGGCAATGGCCATACGGTCATACCCGGTGGTCTGGTGGCGCATCCAGGCAATAACAGCACTACGCGCACGGTCTTCCAGAGGGATTCGCTCAGTCCGTGCCACAGTTCCGCTACCAACAGGGGTCGCGAGTTTGGTTACTGCTCGGGCCAATTGTTTTGCGAGGGTTGTATAGCGGGAATGGAAACCAAGAAAATCGAGAACTTCTGCATAAAAATCCTGCACATACTCCTGGTGCTTTTTCTCTTTTCTTGCCAACGCCTGTTGGCGTTTTTTAGTATATCCAGGTGCTGAACGTTTAGCCTCCAGTTCATTCTTTGCAGCTAGAATATGCTCATCTTTTGCCCAAATCCCCTTGGAGATAAACCTTTTCTTAAATTTCACCCGGACGAGCCAGGTAGGCCCTTTTGCTTTGACTGATTTGGTCAGTGGACCGTCTCCGGGCGGCAACAAGACCCACCCATCCGGAACGTCCAGCTGTATCCCGGCCTCAGTCAAAACACTTCTCTCTGTCCTGCCCGGTCTTACAGTGCGATTTTGATACGGCATAGCTAGTGGTCTAACACCCCACAAGGGGGTACCTCATTTTAGTCCACCCTTGAGGGGGATAAGTGCCTCGAAGGTCTCTCTACGTTCGCTATCTGGAGGTTATTTTAAGTACCTTATTTTAAAACACTCTCCAGAGTTCTTGTTTTTATACCCCTCAAGGGGGTACTAAAAAGAGTGACAGGCTTTCAGGAGTAAGGCACTAATAGAAAATGGAAAAGATTGTCACCGCCTGACCAGCACAAGCTTAATGGCAAGTGCAACAAAAACGCAGCCCGCAATGCGATTAAGGATGAGCTGAGCCCGGGGTGAGGGCCAACAAGACCGAGGACATAAAAAAGACCAGCTGAGTATCAATCGGTTGCACGAAATAAGTTCATAATTATTCAATTAGCCCACATTCTTCTCGATAGCAGAGAGAAGATCTTCCTCACCATAGGGTTTGGTTATATAATCGTCGGCACCCTGTTTCTTTGCCCAAAATTTATCACTGGCCTGGTCTTTGCTGCTGACGATTACGATCCTGATATCCTTAGTTTCCTCATTGGTCTTTAACTGTCTGCAAACCTGAAAGCCATTCTTATTTGGCAGGATGACATCGAGCAGAATCAGATCTGGTTTTTTCTCGATTGCCATTGCTAAAACTTTCTCGCCCTCCGTAACAGTTACAGTCTTATAGCCATTGTCCACGCAGATGGACTCTGCGATTTGTATGTATGTTTGACTGTCCTCTACTATCAGTATCAATTTTGGTGCCATGTTTTGTTTCCTTACGTTTTGAGGAATTTATCAAGAACTTCCCCTTGCCATATCTTTAAAATTTTTTCATCATCTTTTCTGATCTTCGCGCCAGTCGCATTTGCAGATTTACAGGGAGCGGCTCATTCTAATAAAATCCGGCACAACACCGAGTTTATCCGTAGCAAGGGAAAACATTCCAAGTACATCTTCGCTGTTTTGCGGTAATGGTGTGGATTGCAAAGACTTAAATTCCGTCTCTAACTTATGTATTTTCAATGTTTGGTCCATCTGGACAATGAGTTTGACCATTTCCTTATTTTCATTAACAGACCTGACGACAAGATATTTAGTGCCTTATTCCTGAAAGCCTGTCACTCTTTTTAGTACCCCCTTGAGGGGTGTTAGTTGCCGCTTCGAATATTCTCCAAGAGCCGCACAAACGTGTCATCCTGATACGGCTTGGTGAGATAGTGCTCAATTCCAAGATCCCTGGCCTTCTGCTGGTGTTTTTCCGATGCCCGGGAGGTCAGCATAACAACTGGAATATCCTTGTACATTTGTTGATTATTGAGACTTGATTTGAACTCGTAGCCATTCATTCTCGGCATTTCAATATCAAGTATTATCACATCGGGGGAAAAACTCTCAAGTTTGGCCAATGCATCCAGACCATCCACTGCCTGTTGCTGTCTCCAGGATTGGTTCTCCACCAGTCGCGCCACACTATGTCGGACACTGATAGAATCATCGACGATCAATACCTTGAGTGGCTCATCAACCTCCACTTGCAACAGAGGTTCACTGGCAAGCACCTCGTCCAGCACATGGGTTTCCACAAGCTCTGTCAGATTAAGAATTGGAATAAAATCCCCGGATCCGGTGAGGGTCACCCCGCTTATTCCCCGAACAAGATTCAGATGACTGCCTAAATCTTTAACTATAATCTCCCGCTGTTCGATGACAGAGTCGATCAAAACAGCATACTGCTCCTCTCCCTTCATAAACAGGACAGCCAGAAGGCCCCTGGATCCAGTTGCCAATGTCTTTATTCTTTTTTCTAATTGCAAATGGAATCCGAGATTTATTACTGGAACAAATTCGTCTCCAAGCTTAAGTGACAATCCCTCCGTCTCTTCAGTCTCTTCAATTTCCTGGGTGGAGAAATGTTTCACCTGCAGGATGTCCTGCAGGGGGATAGCAAACTCTCTTCCAGCGACCGAAACCAGTGCCGCACGGTTTACGGCAAGTGAGAAAGGAATCTGAATTTCAAAAACGACTCCCTGACCCGGATTATTGTATATCTGGACTGCCCCCCGCAGACCTTCAACATTTTTTCTGACGACATCAAGTCCCACCCCGCGTCCCGAAACAGTGGTAATCTCCTGTCGAGTGGTGAAACTTGGATGAAAGAGATATTCCAGTAGTTCTTTCTCACCAAGGGTCTCGGGTTTCGCAGCCAAACCTTCCCGTATTATTTTATCTTTGATAAGTGAAAAATTAATTCCACCACCATCATCAGATATACGCAAAACAACATACCTGCTCCGCTGTTCTGCCTGCAGATTAATAGTAGCAATTTCTGCTTTGCCCGCAGCTGCTCGCGCCTCCGCAGATTCAACACCATGGGTCGACCCCATTTCTCAGAATGTGCATAAGCGGATCGGTTAAACTTTTAGGTCTACCGGTGAGATTGGACAGGTACATAGACTCCGAAAGAACATTTTCGGGCGGGAACTAACAAACAAATAAAAAAGGCCCGCTTCCCAATAAAGGAAAGCGGGCCTGAACGACCAAGCAAACTAAGCACTGCAGGTACTCAGGATCTATATCTCATCAACCACATATCGAAAGAATTTTCTTTTTTATATCTTCGACCGCAAGACCCTGATGCGGCAGCTGTTCAACTATCCCGCCATGACCAATTTTACTTGTCCCCATATATGAATATTTGGGGGCCAATCCTCTTTCCAGGAGCCAGGTGCCATAGCGAACACCAAGACCGGTCTTGGTGTTCTGACTCTCGACCACCAAAACAAAAGGACTGTTGCCCACTCTGCCGATCATATCTTCATCAATCACATTCAAAGTCGGCTTATTGATCAAGCCAACATTCACCCCCTGTGCCTTCAGCTGTAAAACAGCATCCAGACACCTGTAGGTCATCTCCCCATAGCTGACGATATAGCCATCACTTCCTTCACGAATGATCTCATCTTGCCCAGGCTGAAAAACATAGTTGTCACCAAAGATCGATCCTCCTTGATCATCAAGAAGGCAGGGTGTTGCAGAGCGGGTGGAAAAAACAAAACGCAAGCCTTTATCATTAAATATTTCCTTCAACATAGCCCGCAACTGCAGGACATCTGCCGGAAAATAAAGACGAGTAGAATCTCCTTCAGCGACCGCGTTATCAGCAAAAAAGTTATTAATGCCAAAATGGCAGGTATTATCCGCCATATCATCGATTCCGGAATGTGAAAAATGGGCGAGAACATTGGCATCATTGAGACGGGCCATGGTAATTTCTGAGACAACCATTTCAAGAAAAGCAGCAAAGGTACCAAAAATACCCTGCCGTCCAACTTCGGAACCAAAACCTGCGGCGACCGAATAATTGTTTCGCTCCATGATGCCGCCGTGTACATACACCTCAGGATGGTTCTTGCGGATATGGTGCAAACCACAAGATCCCTCAAGATCAGAATCGACTACCAGTACTTTGCTGGCGGCGTTATCTACGGTATCAAGGAGTTCAGAGACAACTTTCCCAAAATCATCGCGAACCTTGCCCATTTCCGTGGTACTGCCCAGATAGGTCACTTTCTCTTTTACGACTGGGAAATTCTGCAGCATCTCGACAGCTGTGGTCAGTCCTTTTTCAGCGAGATAGTCAACCGCAAGTTTTACCGCGATGACATCGTGACCTTTGGGAGATCCTTCAATACCGGCAACCCCCACCGCCATGAATCGTTTGTTGATGAGAGCAACCGGGCCATCAGCAGCCAGGGCC
>WTAT01000054.1 GCA_013139415.1 Desulforhopalus sp. | reverse complement strand
GCCACAGGGCTGGAACATTCAGAAAAAGGTGGTCCGGATTATACTCCGGAGAATCATATGGCAATGAACGGCAAACGCCACCGAAAGATTGAAGGCGCTCTAAATGACATGCCTGTGCCTGAAGAATATTTCGTCGAAGATAATCTGGACCTGGGAGTAATCTCCTGGGGTTCCACCTTTGGAGCAGCTCTGGAAGCTGTCCAAAAGGCACGCAGCAACGGCATTAAAGTTGGAGCATTGAAAATTGCCTCAATATATCCATTTCATGCGGATTTTATCCGGGCATTTATGGAAAAATGCGGAAATATCCTTATTCCGGAACTGAACTATGAAGGCCAGTTGGCCAACCTCATACGCCACCTGTATGACAAGGATGTTATCAAACTGAATCAGACAACAGGAGTGCCTATCTACCCTGTTGAAATTTATAAAAAAATTAATGAGATAATGAGTCTGTAGTCTAATGGGAATAATGTACATTATTGAAAAAGAATAAAGGGGAGTACCTGAAAGGTGAAAACATCCGGCAAAGTCCTCGCTGCACAGGTTGCCAAGATAAAAGATTCAGACGTCTTTTCAATCCGTTCTGAAAATCTGCCGACATGGTGCCCCGGCTGCGGTTATTTCGGCATTCATCAGGGAATTAACAATGCAATACAGCGCATGAACATTCCGCATCATAAGGTGGTTACTGTTTCCGGGATAGGCTGCGCAGGCCGGTATTCATTTTTTGCCAATACCTATGGCCTGCATACTGTCCACGGGAGAACTCTGCCGGTGTCGACAGGTGTAAAGCTGGCCAATCCCGAACTTACCGTCTTTGCAGTGGGCGGTGACGGCGACGGTTTGGCCATTGGCGGCGCTCATCTGCCTCATATTGCCCGAAGGGACATTAACGTTAATTACATTCTTTTTGATAATTCCATATATGGTCTTACAAAAGGCCAGCCATCACCCAGTTCACCACCAGGATTTAAAACCAAGGTTTCCCCCGCCGGAAGCACGGAACAACCCCTTAACGCCACACTATTGGCATTGTCCTATGGTGCGACATTTGTCGCCCGGCTTTTTGCCGGTGATCCTGAAGGAATAACAGCCGCTTTAATTGAAGGTATCAAGCATCCTGGGTTTGCTTTTTTTCACGTGTACACTTCCTGCGTCACCTTTGATAAGCAGTTTAAGACCTGGGACCACCTTAAGAAGTGGGTTCATCCTTTACCCGAAAATTATGATTCGTCAAATCATGCCCAGAGTATCGCCCACGTACTGGAAGATGATTATAGTATGGGTATACTTTACAGGAAACAGGATTCGTAATAAGGCACATTCAGCAGTTTATTTTTGAACAGGCTGCTAATGGAGGTGGATATGGGAAAAACAGTGGATGTAAAGAATATCGGGCTACGCGGGGTAACTGTCGCCGACACAAAGGTGAGCTTTATTGACGGAGAAAAAGGAATCCTCATTTATAGAGGTTATCGTATTGAGGACCTGGCCGAAAAATCAACCTTTCCGGAAGTTGCATATCTGCTTTTACAGGGGAATCTGCCCAATAAGAAGCAACTGGCCGGTTTTAACGAAGAACTGCTGAAAGCAAGAGAGATTCCCGATCAGATTTATGAAGGCATGAAACAATACCCTGCCGAAGCCCTCACCATGGACATCCTGCAATCCTCGATTTCAATACTCGCAATGCATGATCCTGAACTTGAGGATGATACACGAGAGGCAAATGTCAGAAAAGCCACCAGACTTATAGCCCGGCTGCCGATAATAGCGGCAGCCTGGCATAGAATCAGGAAAGGGTTAGCTCCTCTTTCGTCCGATGATTCGCTTTCTCATGCGGCTAATTTTCTCTGGCTGCTCCATGGAGAAACACCGAGTGAGGAAGTGGCACGTGATCTTGATATCTGCCTTGTTCTTCATGCTGATCATACCTTTAACGCCTCTACCTTTGCCTGTCGTGAGGTTGTTTCAACAAAAGCCCATATTTATGCAGGAGTGGCTGCAGGTGTCGGCGCGTTATCCGGAAGCCTGCATGGCGGAGCCAACGCAAAAGTCATGAAAACCCTCCTGGCACTGGAGGGTGAAAATGACATTGCCGGCTGGGTCAGGGAGAAACTCGACCGTCATGAACGGATCATGGGAATGGGACATGCTGTGTATAAAACCATGGATCCAAGGGCAATAATTTTAAAAGAGATGGCCCAGCGCCTGGCGAAGACCACCGGTATGGGAAAATTGGTTGAACGGTCTATGCAGATTGAGAAAACTGCCCTTGAAGAATTTGAAAAACGGGGTAAATCTCAGATAAAACCGAATGTCGATTTTTACAGCGCCACAGTTTATCATCAGATGGGTATCCCTCTGGACCTCATGACGCCGATTTTTGCCATTTCGAGAGTGGCCGGATGGACCACTCATATCATTGAGGAAAAGACAGGTGAAGCCCAGGAAAAACCGGCTCTTTACCGGCCAAAAGCTGAGTATGTGGGCACATATTGTGGATTAATGGGCTGCACATATACCCCCCCGAGTTAGTGCCTGTGCTCATGGCAATAGCCGCAGGAGTCAGAAAGATGAAGTCAGAGGACATCAGACAAATAGTGAAAAGCCGCTACAGCAAATTTGCTGAAACAGGTGGCAACAAGGAATCCTGCTGACCTAGCAAGCAACAACCCAGTTCGGGTTATGCTGTTGACCAAGGGCTCTATAGCGAGGAATCTCTTTCCTCTATCCCAGAGATTGCTCTCAATCTTTCCCGTGGTTGTGGCAACCCCACTGGTTTCGCAGGTCTCCAAGTCG
>WTAT01000550.1 GCA_013139415.1 Desulforhopalus sp. | reverse complement strand
GTCAGATATCTCAAGCAGAGAAGAAAGTGTTTGTTTTTGACATGCAACATTCATGTTTGTTATTGTAACAAACAAAATGATTTGTGTCCCGTATATTCTTCAGGTAAAAATCAACCCGAATATTTACATCTCTTCTGTAAGTTTACTATATATTCACGGAGGTTACCCTTTCCTTCCTGAATTTCAAAGTCTACAATCCTGCCGCTTATGTCGCATGTCACTAAGTTTGTTCGCAATATCAGGTGGATACAAAAACAAGCAAAATGCACTTAGAAATTGGACACTAAACTATGTTGAGTGGTTCAAATTTGATGTTTTTACAACGAATGACCTGGGACATTATTGTCAAATTTTATATTTATGTCCAAAATACACCGTTGGCTTCAAATCATTTTTAACGAGGTCTGTCTTACAATACTTTGCCCGGTTCCACGCAAGTCGGTTATTAATTCGTTTGTAACCACATTATTGAGGATGGCGGCATAATATTTTTCCGGGAAACTTCAAATTATATTATACTATAACGCTAACCAACTGTTCCACTGGACCACCTGCAAACAGCGCGGGCCTGTGAACGCCACGTTATGCAAAAATATTCTGACGTTACAATGGAGGTTTATTATGAATGGTAAAATTGGAAGAAATGATCCATGTCCGTGTGGTATCGGTCAGAAATACAAAAAGTGCTGCATGCTAAAAAACTCTTCAGAATTACCAGTTACATGGACCGATGAAGAAGGCATGCATGTTATCTCCAAAGGTGCAAAACCAACTAACTCTGAAATTGAACAAATGTCGAAAGAATACCAAAATCAAATTAGAAACTCGCCATTGTGGGATGAAATGGTAAATGAATTTGGTAAAGAAAAAGCTGAAGAATTATTAAAGGAATTCAAGGTAGAGGTTAAGTGAACCTCTTTTGTTTCCTATCTCAAAAATATTGCATAACAACGCAAATCAATCAGACGCAATATAGCTGTTGTTTGCGGCGTTAAAGTCAACATATCTCCTAAATCACGGAACTTCACATGGCGACTGTCGACGAACAATAAAGTTTGACCACGTCAGACAGAACCGTCGGCATTAACCGGTCAACAAAGGAGGTTAAGATGAAACGGCTATGCTACGAAATAGAATTATGCTGCTTTTTGGGTTTTAATAATCAAGCTTTTTTAAAGACAAACGAAAAGCGTGGGAACAGAATCATGAGAGTACTGCTTTCGTTTATTTTAATCGGGTCCTTTCTAATTACACCGTCTGTTATACTTGCTGAAACTTTTCTTTCCGATGATTTTAACGGAACTATTGTAAATTCTGAAAGATGGCATATTCCAACTTGGAAGTGGTCAGGGGATGGGACATTTGTCGGTCGAACCCAATTCCGATGCGTTCCATCTCCTCTCCCGGAAGCCGAAAACAGTAACGGAAAAATCCTTCTCGAAACTTATAATCCAACGGCAAATATTCCAGGAGATTCCTTCTATGGTACAGATTTGATAAGTAATCAATTGTTCAGTTCTGGAAAGGGAATCAGCATAAAAGTGCGGGCTAAAATGAACACCTCCCAAAGAGGCATGGTTGGAGGGATATTTCTATACGTGCTAAAGTCAGGAAGCAACACACTTCATGATGAAATTGATTTCGAACTTATCACCAATATCCCTGATAAAGTTCAAACCAACATCTACAGTAATGAACCGCTAGACGAAGGACACCCAATTCTTTTATCCTATAATTCCGGATCAATAACAGACTATCACACATACGAAATTCAGTGGCAACCGAATAGAGTATCTTGGTTTGTTGATGGCAGTCTTGTACGGACAGAGACAGAAAATGTACCGACCGGACCCATGTGGTTTCACCTCAACATCTGGGCACCGGCTGAAGAGTGGGAGCTAGCATATGACCCAGATTTTCAACCCGTGGGAGGTCCAAAGGAAAACCAAGAGTACTGGATGAGTGTTGACTCAGTTAGTATACAGTCTTTTACTCCAGCGCCAAGAAAGTCCAACTTGGCGCCTATCATGCTTCATCTACTATTTGATGAAAACCAATAGAAATGGGCTGCATAGAGGCTCGCAATATTGGGGGGACATAAAATTCAAGTAAAGACGAATACCTAAGAGGTTACGAAAATACCTATGTCGCGTTTCGTACCTTTGTGCAAGTTTACCCATCTCTTCTCCAATGGTGTGGCTCAAAACGCCCAATCGGGTAGCCGGGGGTTTTTCTCCCCCAGCCCCCACAACACCTAGCATGCGGGTCCGCACTAGGCGTTTCACGAAGTTACCGGGCCGTAGCCGGGTAGTGAATCACACTCCACAATTTCTTGATTGATACAAGCCCTTGCTCAGACAACCATTGGTTCGTCATGCCTGACTGTGTGGCCAGGGTCCTTGACTCTGGTGGGACATGCTTACCAACTTTCACATTTCGGTTTCTAAACTCACCTGGTTGTAAAATTATATTTTCCCCGGTTTGAGGATTTTTTATATTTAAAATTTTTTCTGGCAACCCCTCATAAAATGATTTATGAATATTTTTCAAAAAATCAGGTGTGCAAACATCCTCACGTCTCACATCCAAATTTGATAAAAGCGTTAAAACCTCGACATGCTGTTTTATTTCAAGCAAATCGTCTGTTGGGTCCTTTTCAGGCCCCTCTTCTTGAGCGTTGAGAATCTCAGCAGGATGAGTAGAATTTCCTTCAATTTTATTGCTATAAAAAGAATTCACGTACCTTAAGAGGTAGGTCATTGGACCCCTGAGAGCCTCAGGAATGTTTGCATTCAAAGCTGCATCTAGTAGAAACAGCTCAACAACAGCGTCTTGCAGCTCACCAGGAGCATCATTTTGTGAAATGAAAGGTGTAATCGAAGCCATGAATGTCTAAATATATAAAATGATAATAATAACAGGCTATTACTTTATGTGTATGCCAAAAATGATGTTACTATATTAATCAGTTTATCGAAAAGTT
This sequence comes from Desulforhopalus sp., assembly GCA_013139415.1. Lineage (GTDB taxonomy): Bacteria > Desulfobacterota > Desulfobulbia > Desulfobulbales > Desulfocapsaceae > Desulforhopalus_A. Next base: position 2,152 of record WTAT01000550.1, on the reverse strand, counting down.
GTATAACGAATAGAAAAAGGGGTAAACAAGAATCCTGAATTCCATTTTCGTTTAAAACAAATTATTGAGCGATAACATCTTTCATTTACCACTTCCAAAAATATCTTTTCATTTTCTCGCAGTATGGACCCAAAGCAAACCTTCCCTGGAAGGGAGCGTAATAGTTACTCTATTATTTTCTCCCTATTCCGCTCCTCATTCCCTTGAAACTATGCGTGTGCTGTTACTTATTTACAGGCACCGATACGTTTTCCGTTAACGAGCGTAGTGATCGTCATATTGCCGGATTGCGGGCCCATCGTTGTATTGATAGTTCCCTCGAAGCGATCGCCATAGTAGACCATCTTACCGGTACCCTGCATCTTTTGGCCTTGCTGGGTACATTCCATTTTCCAGGTCACAGTTTTGCCCTCGGTCTTCACTTCGATGATGTTACAGTGCTGGCCAGCGGTGGATTGATTCGGTACCGGATCTTGTTGGGTGAGGCACTGGGTAACAGTGACCGGAGGCATTTGCATCGGCATCCCCGGCATTTCAACCTTTGAGGTAATTTCATAACTCCCATCCTGAAGATCCACTCCCCAGGCACTAGTGACAAAAAATACCATACAGACCAGCGTTGAGAAAATGGTAGTGATTTTTTTCAACATAGTTTCAAGCTCCTTTCTTTGTAAAAAGTTGACCGTGTAGTTACGGCATAGACTGATACACATGGTCCGGATCATCGGACCGGGCAATATCCATTTGTTTCGCCATGAGCACGCGAGCAGGAGCTGCTTGACCGTGACTGGCACGCGGGCCAGTGCCGTGCGTGACTAATCGACAATATAACGTACCTCGTAGCTCCCGGCCTTGACCGGCGCTTTCAGAGTAACGAAACTCGCCTTGGAAGTGTAGGCATAACTCGTGTAAGCCGTGTCGGGCGTTCCCATAGTGACGATGGTGATGCAGTCGCCCCGGTAGTTGGGCCCCTGCCAACTGACAGTAAAGTCAGCACCTGCCTTCACTCTGGTTGGACCAGTCACCGAAGCACTCAACGCAGTGACATTACAGCGAAATCGGCCCAGGCGCTTACCGTGCGCGACTGATCCTGTACGTAACGCACCTGATACCGGCGAGGCTTGGCAGGCGCATGAAGATTGGCGGGGCTCCAGGCTGAGGTGTGAGCATATTCGCCGTATTCCGAGTCGGCAACTCCGGGCTTGACGATAGAGATATAGTCGCTCAGATTATTCGGGCCCTTCCAGTTGATCGCGAACTTGGCGCCTGCGACCATTTCGGCGAGTCGCTTCACCCAGCATGTAATGCAGCTAACATCAATGGATGTTATTCCTAACCCCGGTAAACGGGAAAATAAGCTAGGCCTCTTTTCAACAGGTTTGGCTTTGTCTTGTGTCGTTAGACTAAACGTAATCTTGTATAATCATATGACAAAACCTAACAAAAAACAAGTTGACAGCTTGATACTCTTTCAAAATAGGCCGAGGTCGGTTGACATTAGTAGGTGGGAAAGAAAACAGAAGCAGCAAAAGGACCTGCGGAACCGGTTTAGATCTTCTTGGAGGTTAAGGAAATTCTCCGTTTAGCCCTTGACAATCTACGAGATTTTAAATATTTCATTTCAATGATCGAGACATTCATTGCAATAATTATTGTCGGAACCTTCTTACTAGCTGGAAGCGTAAAGGGTGTAATTGGTCTCGGACTTCCAACTGTCAGTTTGGGTTTGTTAGCCGCTGCCTTTGACTTAACGACAGCAATGGCCTTATTGCTTATCCCGTCCTTTATCACCAACGTTTGGCAGGCAGTCGTCGGCGGTAATGGCAAAACCATACTCCAGCGAATCTGGCCATTTCTGTGCCTGGCAACAATAACAATTTGGCTAGGAGGTTGTCCGAGAATAGGCATTTTGTTCAAAATCGAGAAATTTTAAAAAAATAAGCCTACCGCGTCAGAATTCAGTTGTAATTCCCTTGATTCAACGATTTTTCATCAGCAATCATTGCGCAGATATACTTCATTAATTCCTTATCCTTGTTGCTGCGCTGAAGGGTAGACTCGTTTTTCACCTTCTTCCCTCTGCCAAGTTCTGCAAAAGCAGTAGGAAGATTTTCAAGAGATCCGCACGTAATTTCTACATAATCCGGATGAT
>WTAT01000608.1 GCA_013139415.1 Desulforhopalus sp. | reverse complement strand
CGGAGGTGAGCGGAAAAATGACGAAGAGATCAATGAAGAAAACTGTTACCGAAGAGAGAGGAGGTACGGTAAATTTGAGCGCACTTTCAATCTGCCGTTCGAGGTAAACGGCGATAGCGTTAAGGCAACCTATGATAACGGTATCCTCAAGCTGGAGATTCCAAAACCAGAAGAGCAGGTGGCCAAAAAGATAACCATCAACTAAAAAAAGAGATCAATAAATAACTGTCCCTCCACATTCCTGCGAGTAACGGCATAGTGCTGTTACTCGCTTTTTTATTGTCTACCTTATCGTTCCGTCCAAATAAATATTCTAGCCAAATAATGGTACACCTTACTGCAGTTACACTCTATACTGTTTCTTTGTTTCTCACTATAACGGCATGGCTGTGGATTGTTATAACCACACTCATTCTCTAACCCCTAAAAAAAACCTATCCATAATGATGCAGAAAACCACAACCTACTTTCTCCACGGCCTCGACTCGTCAGGAAAAGGGACGAAAGGGAATTTTTTTGCCCAGAACTTCCCACAAGTTATCTGCCCGGATTTTGAGGGTACACTGCCAAATCGGCTACACCAGTTGGACACACTCTGCAAAAATCAACAGCAGTTGACCTTGATCGGCTCAAGTTTCGGTGGTCTGATGGCCACACACTACGCAACTGACCACCCTGAAAAAATTACCAGGTTAATTCTCCTGGCTCCGGCCCTTAATTTTGAAGGTTACCATCCCCCCGCCGAACTCCTGCAGATACCCACGCTTATCATTGTTGGAAAACACGATACAGTGACGCCGGCAGCTCTTGTTATTCCATTGGCAGAAGCAACGTTTGCCCATCTTGAAATCCGTATTGAAGAGGACGACCATATGCTCCATGACACATTTCATCGGCTTGATTGGCCAAAAATCCTTGTCAGGTAACGGAACTACTGTAAACTGGTGCATATCCAATCATTTATCTGGGAACATACCAACCTGCTCCGGCCGTAAGCGGAACGATTATCCCCTCTTCAACCACATGAGCAGCCATTGCTTTACGAAGATCCTTCAAGGGTTGCTCATAGCCGGTATCAGCAAGTGGAAACATGCCGTAGTGGATGGGCAGGAGTTGTGGACGTCCGAGATCTTCAAACGTCAGGAGGCATTCTTCGGGGTTCATATGCCCGTAGGCCATAAACCACTGGGGATCGTAAGCACCTATCGGTACAATGGCCAGCCTGAACGATTGGAACTTGTTTTTTGCCGTGCGGAAGTAGTCACCATTACCATAGCCGCTGTCTCCCACAAAATAAATATTTCCCCCAGGCGTAGTAAGGGTGAATGCCGCCCACAACGCCCTGTTGCGATCAAACATCCCCCTTGCTGACCAGTGATGCATCGGTTCAACATGAACAGCCAACTCGGCGCTAATCGGAACAACATCTCCCCAATCATAGTCTTCCGATATTATGGCGGAATTATGATCGGTGATTATGAGATCGTTGCCAAGTGGGACAATGATCCGAGGTTTCGAATGATTCCAGAGCCGTTCAAGGGTGGTTAAATCAAGGTGGTCATAGTGATTATGACTGATCAGGACAACATCAATTGGCGGCAAGTCTTTAAAGGCAATCCCAGGGGGATGAACACGCGTGGGTCCGGCCCACTGCACAGGACTTGCCCGCTCGGCCCATACGGGATCCGTCAGGATATTAAGCCCCTGGGTTTGAATCAGCACAGTGGCATGTCCGACAAAAGAAACACGCAGCTGATCACCAAAAACCCGCTCGGGTGGATGATCGTAGACAGCAAGTTCAGTGTACCCAGGCCATTCCTGCCTATCGGCTGTGAGGCGCCATTTGAGAAACGAACCAAATCCTTTATTGAGTGGTTTGCCAGGATTATAGAACCTCTTCCCATCAAAATGATCGGATTTCTGGCCTTCGTAATAATTCGCGCAACTGGTAAGCAAAAGCCCTATAAGCGTTATAAGAGGAAATCCCCAAAGACTTTTCATTGTTGACCACCTGTTTGAGAAACAAATTTCTTAAGAAATTTAAGACATCTCTCACTATTGTCATCGTAATCTTTTATCAGCACTAGTATTCATGGCACCTGATTTTCCGCCCTATCCGCCTATCCTCCCTAACCGCCCTATTCTCTTTCATTGATTTACTCAAAGTTTCGCCTTATCTTTGAATGAATAGACCTTAAATCCTAACTGTTACTCAACAGAACAATACGCCTATGAAAAAACACTTTCTCGTTACCATCAGCAACGATGTCGAGCATCTCTATGGTGTTCGCTTCATCTGCTCCTTTTTTAAAGAAATCTCAGAGCACAATCTGACCCTTCTCCATATCTGCAGACTAGACGATAACACAATGACGAAGGCTCTAAGTGAGATGTGGACCGACCCCGACGAAAAGATTCAAAGCAATCTCACCATAGGAGCAAGGAGGTCTATTGACAAAGCGATAGCATTACTTGGCAAGAGCAGGATGTCTATAGATCAAGTGATAACGAAAACTGTTGCCGAACGTTACGGCAAGGTCAAAGACATTCTAACAGAAGGAGCCGATGGTCTTTATGATGCAATAATCCTGGGACAACGCGCATCCTATACCCTGCAGTGGGCGTTTGAAAGACCGGGGGATGAGATGGCACAAATCATGATCAAAGACACCTGCTGCACCTCACCTCTGTGGATCTGTCCAGAGAATGAACAGGACAGGAAAAACGTGTTGCTCTGCCTCGACGGCTCGGAAGACGCCTACAGAGCAGCTGATCATGTCGGATACATCCTTTCTGCTCAGGACCAGCATACAGTTAGTCTGTTCCATGTTGTCAACACCATCGGTGAAGCTTCTGATAAGATCTTCCAACGGGCTGAATCAACACTCCATGAACATGGAATTGGCAGCGAACGTATCGATCGTAAGACCGGCTGGGGACTAACCGTGTCCGGATCAATCTTGAGTGAAACAGAACGAGGCGGCTATGCGGCAGTGGCCGTTGGCTTGCATGGTCTGGAACATGGCATGATGAAAGAATTTAATATGGTGGGTGGAACGACATCAAAACTCATCTACAAACTGGAAAAAACGGCGCTCTGGTGTTGCCCGTAATTATAACTGGCAGCTATACCAATCACAGCAGCCAAGGCCTGGAAGTGCTGCAAACAATCGCCCTTTAACTGAGCAATAAAGAATCCATCGCCAGTTCCTCTCCCTGGGCCTTATAAAACTGTTCGAGAAGGTCTTTAACCGTCAGATTTTCCTTTTCCTTACCGTGCAGATCAAGAAGTATCCTCCCCTGATGCAGCATAATGAGCCTGTTACCAAAACTGATGGCATGCTTCATATTATGGGTAATCATCAGGGTGGTGAGCTTCTGGCCCTGAACAATTTCCTGGGTCAGGTTGAGGATCTGGCTGGCTGTTTTCGGATCAAGGGCTGCAATATGTTCATCAAGCAGTAGAACTTCAGGTCTGATCATCGTGGCCATGAGCATAGTCAGCGCCTGGCGCTGGCCACCTGAAAGCAGGCCCACCTTGTCGAGAAGACGATTTTCAAGACCAAGACCCAGCTGCTTCAATGCATCCCGGAAGTGTTGCCTGTCGCGGTTTTTGACACCACTGCTCAACCCCCTTCTTTTTCCACGCAGGCCGGCCAGTGCCATATTCTGTTCAAGAGTAGCTGAAGGGCAGGTACCCAGAAGCGGATCCTGAAAGACTCTGGATATTAATTTAGCCCTTTTATGCTCGGGCCAGCCGGTGACTTCCTGACCGGCGATGGTAATCCGCCCGGAATCGGGGAAAAAACCTCCGGCTATACAATTCAGCAAAGTGGATTTGCCGGCACCATTTGAGCCGATCACCGTGATGAAATCCCCCTCATCAATCTGAAGATTGATGTTATTGAGGGCGAACACCTCATTCACACTCCCCTTGTGAAAATATTTAACAATGTTATCTAATCTGATCACCGCTGAATCAATCTCTTCTTAAGGTTAGGTGTGACGAGGGCCCCGATTACCAGCAAGGCTGTTATCAGGTTTAAGTCACTTGGGTTAAAACGAAAATTACCAAATTCAAGCCCCAGGGCTAAGGCTATGGCCAGACGATAGACAATGGAGCCAAGCAGGGCAGCGATAAAGGCCCTGGGCATTGTTTTACAACCAAAGACCGTCTCTCCGATAATAACCGAGGCAAGTCCGGCGACAATGGTGCCGATACCCATCCCTACATCGGCAGCTCCCTGATTCTGGGCAACCAGCGCCCCACTCAGGGCGACCAAGCCGTTCGACAGACCGACTCCCAGGATAATAATGGTGTTGGTATTCACCCCGAGACTTCTAATCATCTGCGGGTTATCACCGGTAGCAAGGATTGCCTGTCCCAACTCCGTTCCGAGAAACCAGATAATAAAGGAGAGCACCAGCAGGGCAAGGGCACCGAAAATTAGTAAGCCTGCATAATGGGCAGGAATCCCCAAATTCGTTACCGAATCAAAAACCGTGTTAACACCCAATAGTGCAACATTTGGGCCGGACATAATACGGATGTTGATGGAATAAAGAGCGATCATGGTCAAAATCGAGGCGAGTAGGTGGAGAATCTTGAACTTGGTGTTCAAAAATGCAGTGACCATTCCTGCGGCAAAGCCTCCGGCCAGGGCAAAAAGCAGGGAAAGATAGGGGTTAACCCCGCTGGTGATAGCCACCGCCGAGATCGCAGCCCCGAGGGGCAAACTCCCGTCGACGGTGAGATCGGGAAAATCGAGGATTCGAAATGTCAGATAAACCCCGATAACCATTATGCCGTAGACAAAGCCCTGCTCTACGGCACCAAGTGCTGCATATAAAGTCATGATAATTTTCGATTTTTACGAATTTATTGATCTTTACTGATAAACCTTGGTTGCCTGCTTCAGTAAAGCTTCGGGCGGAGTAACACCCATCTGCCTGGAGAAGTTGGCATTGATATACAATTGCAGATCTTTCTGGAACTGGACAGGAATCGTTTCAGGTTTTTCGCCGTTAATAATTCTCTCGGCAATGGCCCCGGTCTGATACCCATGCTTATAATAGTCAAAGCCCATAGCGGCGACGGCACCTCTTTTTACCGAATCAACGTCTGCTGCAAAAACAGGCAGTTTATTCTGAACGCCCACCTTAATGACCGATTCAAGAGCAGAAATTATAGTGTTATCGGTGGGAATGAAGATCGCATCGGCCCTGCCCACCAGGCTTTTGGCCGCCTGGTAGACGTCAGCGGTTTTTGAGGCAGTGGCCTCCACCGTCTCAAAACCAAGCTTGCCACTCAAGGCCTTAATCGAGGCAATAGTCGCTTTCGAGTTGGCCTCCCCGGCATTGTAAAGCAAGCCAAGCTTTTTAATATCGCTTTTAAATGTCAACACCATCTTAATATGTTCCTCGATAGGTAGCAGATCGGAGACACCGGTAATGCCCGGATCCGGTTTCTGCAGATCCTTCACCAGTCCGGCTGCTACGGGATCGGTAACCGCCGTGAAAAGGAAGGGACGTTTCAGGTCGGCCGGTGCCTTGCTCAATGCCTGAACACAGGTCTGGGCGGAAGGAGTGGCGATGGCCACAAGCAAATCGGCCTTCTCTCCAACCATTTGTTGGGCAATCTGACTAGCCGTTCCCATATTGGCCTGGGCATTGTGGACATTATATTTCGCATCAATTCCCTTTTCTTTCAGATAGTCCTGAAAACCCAGCAGAACAGCATCAAGGGCCGGGTGCTCAACGAACTGACTCACCGAAATAGTGGTGGCCCCGTGAACTATAATCCCCTGCAGACAGATAAAGGCGAATAGCAAAGCGGCTGCTAAGAGCTTTTTCATCTTTAATTCCTCCCAAAAAAAAATTGCTCGTTTAGTGGACTTGGTACCTGACGAAATACATCCGGTCCAGAGACATCTAGCCGATTATTGTTTGAAGGTCAACGACGCTTTTGGGATTGAATTACCTGGACGTTAATCTTCTAAACGAGGAGGCGGTCAAGTATTGTTTCGCTAGCAAGCTGTTTACTTGTCAGAAACTATCTTTTAATCGACGAAGAACGGTGAACACCGATGTTGG
>WTAT01000146.1 GCA_013139415.1 Desulforhopalus sp. | reverse complement strand
AACAACTGTCCCGCAAGCAACACATTGGATAAGACAGAACTTTTGCCCGGTTTTCGTTGTAACGTGAACAGCCTCAAACTCATGATATTCACATGTCGGGCATTTTGACCTGGCCATAGACGCACCTCTTAAAGAGTTAAAGTCTTACTTGCTAAACATAACGCTAAAATCTCACCGATTCAAGGACCTCTTTGTTCTATTTACGCCCCCTGATAGGCAATAATAATCTCTGTTTTTTAAAACGGTAGCTTAGCTCGCCATCTTCACCCAACTTTCATGGCTAATTTCTTTTCAAATTATAAAAGTTCCTTTTGAAGATGTTTTGCAATTTTTCTCTTCAATAACAAGCGATTGACATAGGTAAAGAGGGAACAGATCGGTTTAGTGGGACTGAGCATTGTATCAGGTGGCTCAAAGAGCAGATCAACGAGGTGACTGGTAGTCCCCGAATTCAGACTCATTGTGCAACCGGCACAAAAAGTCAGGAGCGGCAGACCATTCGCCTCGGCCAATCTTTTTTCTTTCCAATCTGACGAGGCCGCCCCTCCCTCTCCGCAACAAAGCGTAGCTTCGCGGTTATGGGGCATCTCGGATATTTTTATTCCCCTGGCACGCACGAGCTCCCGTACTGCTTGTTGTATCTCCGGTTCAAACCGAACGGTGCAGGCGTCATGGATGGTGAATTTAGTATCACATGCAGTATCGCTTTGTTGTATGTGGCCTACTAAATGCGTGTAGGCTGTGGTTACCTCCAAGCCTTTACCATACTGCTGAAAGATTTGAAAACAGCTGGGACAACCAGTAATTATCTTGGTAATTCCTTGAGATCGAAGTCGTTCCAGCTTTGGTTGAAACCTTTTTTCAAACCGCTTATGAAAGCCAAGATCATGGGACGGCTTATTACAACAGTCAAACACTATTCCCAAATTGGCAATGTTTTCTTGCAGTAATAAAAAGAGTTGATAGGTTTGTTCGGGGCGAATGCCGGGTAAACTGCAGCCAGGAAAAAAAACGGTAGTACAGCTGACAGGTAGCAGATATCCGGTGAAGGGTGCAGAGTTGCCAAACTTCTCATAACCAAGTATTCGTCTGTGTTCTTTATATCTTCCCTGCCCATTCAGGACGGCCTTACGCCTGATAGTAAGAAACATCTCCGCAATCGGCAGCCGTTTCGGACATATCTGGGTACAAAGATGGCAAAGGCTACAGGAAAAAGCCGTATCAAAATGCTCTTTGCTTCCCGACAAATGCTCCTCGGCTATCTGTCCTGGCGTACCATGACATTGCAGAAAACCACATTCCTGCACACAACTTCCACAACGGGCACATTCATCCGCAACGAGGTGCATTGCAGCAGCATTGGTTGATCTGCGTCCTGCGTTTTCGATTCCAAGATTTTGTTGATGTTTTATACAGATAGTCATAACTCCAAACCCAGTCAAAGGGATCACCCCATGTAGTTTCCATCCTGAAATGAGACATTTTGTTCTAACACCCCACAAGGGGGGGGGGTATTGAACTGAACGACAGGCTTTCAGGAGTAAGGCACTAAATCGAGGCGTTTGATAAATTTAACCACAGGCATATATGAGCCGGAGTTTATGCCCTGCTTTCAAGGGTGCTTACCTCCGAGGATTAAATTTTGGAAACAACGAAGAGTTTGGACAGGTAAGGTAAGCGCAGACTCCGAAAAGGCCGTTTCAGAATGGAAACTATGTAGCATATGCCCAAAATCTTTTCCAATAGATTAAACTGATCAATTCGGTCCAGGCTATCGACGAGGCCGATTACAGCTCCCTCGAACCAAAGTCTCTGCAACTTAAAATATAGTGCAAATGATTAAACACCACTTGCCATGCTGACTAACGCGAGTTATTAGTGCCTTACTCCTGAAAGCCTGTCATTCAGTTCAATACCCGCTTGAGGGGGTACTAAAAAGAGTCCCGGCTTATTTTCCCACTTACCGGGGTTAGAATAATATTCTTTTCTCAACTCTACCTATTCTTTAGGAGAATCAAAGTTTATCTCTCGTTCCGTCAACAGAAGGCCCCCAAGACCAACTCCATATTATACTGAATTCAAATGAAAACAATTCCAAACGGCTTACCTCAGGATAGTGCATCCCACTGGGTACCAGAAGTCCATTTAAATCTAAATGTACGTGGGTTAAAGCCTTCTGCCACTGTCGCGATCAATGAACGATCGAACAAACTCCTGGCAAGTGGCCGTGAAATTTTCAAGATGGGCCTGGGCCAGTCCCCATTTCCTGTCCCGGAAATAGTCGTTGAACAACTGAAAAAGTACGCACACGAAAAAGACTATCTGGCTGTTCAAGGACACTGGCAATTACGAGAGGCTGTCTGTGAACATCACAGGCGCACCTTAAATATTGACTGTGATCCCAAAAACATAATCATTGGCCCCGGCTCCAAAGAATTGATGTTCATTCTCCAACTTGTCTATTATGGAGATCTGCTCATTCCGACCCCGGCATGGGTATCTTATGCACCCCAGGCCCAAATCATCGGGCGTCATATTGACTTCCTCCCGACAAAAGCCAAAGATGGCTGGAGATTGACAGGTGATCAGCTTGAGAGATTGTGCCAAAAAGACCCAGGTCGTCCGAGAATTCTTATTTTGAATTATCCGTCCAATCCGACCGGTATGACCTATTCAGCAGAACACCTTCGGGAGATTGCAGAAGTTGCTAAGAAGTACAGGATTATCATATTGTCTGACGAAATTTATGGCAAATTACATCACGCAGGAACCCATGCATCCATTACTCAATTTTATCCGGAAGGCACCATTTTCAGTGGAGGACTTTCCAAATGGTGTGGTGCAGGTGGTTGGCGACTCGGATTGTTTGTATTTCCCGAAAACCTTAGCTGGTTACTGAATGCTATGACTGTCGTGGCAAGTGAAACCTTCACCTCCACCAGTGCACCAATCCAATATGCCGCAATCACAGCCTTTAAGGAACATGAAGAAATCGAGCAATATCTACACCATAGCAGAAGGGTCCTGGCAGGACTTGGAAAACATCTCGCCTCCATGTTGCAGAAAGTAAACGTTCAAGTGCTGAGCCCAGAGGGCGGGTTTTATCTCTTCCCTGATTTTGAATCTTATAGACCGATGTTGCAGGCAAAAGGTATCAGCACCAGTGTTGAACTTTGCGATCAATTACTCGAAGATACCGGTGTTGCAATTTTACCGGGTGTGGATTTCGGGCAACCTCCGGAAGAGCTGACTGCCCGCATGGCCTATGTCAACTTCAACGGTTCCAAGGTCCTCGAGCAAGCCTTCAAATTGAAGGACAACGCAACGATTGATGAGCAATTTCTGCAACGCAATTGCCACGAACCTCTGCAAGCTGTCGAACGAATTTGTGATTGGCTTGATGCACTCTGAAAGTGTTCGAACATGATGCACCCCTAAATAGTTTCCATCCGAAAACTAGGGTTTTTGTTCGAGATCGGACAAAAGAACAGTTTTCGGATGGACGCAAGGTAGCCTAAAAGTTGTGGAACCTATCAAAGCTTGCTATCCCATAGATATGATAGCCGGGGACACTCCTCTGTGTTCAGCTAGCCCGCCTGGTACTCCGAGCAGGCTGGTGAGGTCCTCCGGCGAATCGATGATGTAATCCGCCCCTGCTTCGGACAGTTCCTCATGCGTACCAAAACCATAGGTGACACCGATCTTCCGAACCGCGCATTTGCCAGCACCGATCATATCGTATTTCCGATCTCCAACCATCACGGTATCGTTGACAGACAAGTCCTCTTGGCGGAGAATGTGATTGATCAGTTCACCTTTATCACTGAATGCGCCGTTCAAGCCACTACCGTAGATCTCGGTAAAATAAGGCGAGAGCTTGAAATGATCGAGAATAGACCTGGCCTGCACTTCCGGTTTGGCGGTGGCAAGATACAGCGAAAATCCCCGCGCTTGGAGAATATCCAGAGTCTCGGGGATACCCTGATAGACCCGGTTCTCAAACTGCCCTTGCCGATTATAGCGTTCACGATAGAAACCAACAGCCTGTTCCGCAAGACTTTTTGGCTGGACTTGAAAGTGTTCGAGGAAACTGTACAACAAAGGCGGGCCGATACAGCAGAGCATATCTTCAGAAACCGGCACTGGCCGGCCAAGTTTTTCCAGAGCATACTGCAGTGATTTGGTAATGCCCTCACTGGAGTCGGTCAGGGTACCGTCGAGGTCTAAAAGTATGTTTTTCATTTTTCACGTTGTTCAAATTTTATGGGAGGGAGGCTCCCACCTATCTACTCTAGACCGCTGCAAATACCAAGGAATATGGGGCGTGAAGCAGAAGATGCGACAGCTGACTTCATTTCTTATCCGACTGGATGACGGGGACTTCGGCTGTCGGTGCGGACTCCGGTAACTTTTCCTCTTCAAATTTTTGTTTTTCAAACATCTGGATGCTTATTGCAAATGATCGCAGGGTCGCCTCCACCCGGCCATTAACCGACTCTGCCGGGTATTCACCATCATCGCCCCGTTCGCCGGCCGGGAGAGAGGTCAGCAGAGAAATAGCCTCGTCAACCGTGGTAACAGACCAGAGATTGAACTGTTGCGCCGCAATGGCCTCAACCACTTCGCTTTTCAGCATCAGATGGGAGACATTGGTCGCCGGAATAATGACCCCTTCCTGGCCGCTGAGACCTCGTTCCGCGCAGAGGTCGAAAAATCCTTCCACTTTTTCATTTACCCCGCCAATGGCCTGAACCTCACCCTGCTGACTAATGGAACCAGTAATGGCTATACCTTGCTGAACCGGTGCGTCTGCCAGAGAAGAGAGCAGGGCGCAGAGTTCGGCGCAGGAGGCGCTGTCACCCTCAACCCCACCATAGGACTGTTCGAAAACCAGGCTAGCCCGCAGGTTGAGCGGCATATCCCTCGCATACCGGCTACTGAGGAAGGATTCGAGGATGAGTACTCCTTTTGAGTGCAGCGGTCCGCCGAGTTCGACCTCTCTTTCAATATCCATCACCTGACTGATACCCGGCCTGCTCAGTGCGGTAATACGGGTTGGCACTCCGAAAGAATCAGCATTGAGGACAATCACGGAGAGACCGTTTACCTGACCGGTACGTTCACCTGACGTCTCAATGTGTCTCAGCCCACGCCGGGTCGCCTCAAACAACCTGTCCCTGATGCGTCCACCACGTCTTTTCCTCGCCGCCAGAGCCGCACTCACATCCTCTGCCTCGGTGACAGTCTTGTCCTGTTGCCTGGCTATATAATCTGCTTCTTTCATCACATCGACGAGACCCTCAACAGCCAGGGAGAGCTTGGCCCCATCCCCTGCCTCCCGAGCCCCATATTCGATAAGGCTGGCCACACCGCTTCTGTCCATTGGCAGCAGATTCTCTCTGGTAATCACTGCAGCCAGCAGCGCAGCATAGAGATTAGTGTTTTCCGGTGAACGGTCCATACTCTCCTCAAAATCGGCTTGCACCTTGAAAAAAGAGTGGAATTCGGGATCATAGTATTTGAGCATGTAATAGAGCAAGGTGTCGCCAATGAGGACTATCTTGATTTTCAGTGGTATTGGTTCCGGTTCCAGGGTAACCGTACTCATCAGGCCCAGTAATCGCTCAATCGGCTCAATGCGGATCTGTCCCGAACGCAACGACCGTTTCAATCCATCATAGGAATACGGCTGCATCAGCAGTCTGCGGGCGTCAAGTATGAGGTAACCACCATTTGCCCTGTGCAGTGCCCCCGGTTTAATCAAGGTAAAATGGGTGGATAACATACCCATCCTGGCAATATGCTCTATCCGGCCATGGAGGTTTTGGTAGGTCGGCATATCTTCATAGATCACCGGTGCCCCGGTGGCGTGGTTACCAACCAGGACATTCACTTCATACTGATCAAAAGACGGAGATGAGGCAGTGAAAACATTGGCCAGAATGTCCCGTTCACCATCCGCTTTATAGAGAAAGTCATCAGCATGGATAATGATATCATTTTCCACATCCTGCAGATACTCTATTACCTCAGGCCTCTTTTCATATTTCTTTTTCAGGGAATTTGTCAGGTCAATCACTGCCCGTTGGACAGTATCAGTTTTTAGCTTTCTTTGAACCTCCCCTGCTTCCCTTTTCAGGACAGCTATCCGGTTCACGGCATCCTGCAGTGCATTCTGGTGTTTGGCAACTCTACCTTCCAGTTTCTTCTGGGTCTCCGATGGTAAACGCTGGAAGGCCGCCCGATCGAGGGGCTTCCTGTTGTTATCCATAGGAGAAAACATTAAGCCATCTTCACTTTTAACCAAGGCAATACTGTCCACATTGGCCTTCTCTTCTACCCCGTGGATAAGCTTATCTATTTTCTTGCGCAATTCTTCATTGACTGTCTTGATCCTTTCCTTAAAATCATCTCCCTCAACAACAGCCGGAATGGTTGTCTTTAAAACCGCAACCAGCTCATACAGCTCTTTTTTGAAAATTGTACTCTCGCCTGAGGGAAACTCAAAAACCTTAGGGTGATGCGGACGTTTGAAGTTGTTGACATAGCACCAGTCAGACTGAGCTGGTTGTGCAGCTGCTTTTTCCCGAACAACAGACTTGGTCATTTCGTGCCGTCCGCTCCCCTGGGGACCGTTGATAAAGAGATTGAAACCCTGATGGTGTATTCCTATACCAAAGGCAACAGCCTCAAAAGCTCTACTCTGACCGACAAAACTCGCAGGTTGTGTTATTCCGTCAGTTGTTTCAAAAGAGAGGAGTTCCTGTGCACATCTGAAACAGGCTTCAGCCGGTGAAATCTTCACGATTGCCATAAAGTGATTCCTTTCTGGATGCTTACAATGGTTAAAGAAAAGACACGTATTTCGTTGCCAGTTCTTCCTGATAGAAAATACCGTACCCTCTATTATAAACAGTATTGACTGTTTGCCGTTTAACTGTCCAAATATCTTTGACAAAAAAATAAGTAAAAGTCTGGTAAAAATACATTGAAATGAGATATCATCATAAAAAACCTGAATACAGAGAGAACAAATACCAGCGAAGCATGAATCAATCAGCTGGCTTGAACTGAATGACAGGAAATTGGCAATGGCAAACGGTGATATTGTGGCTGTGATCGAGAAGACACCACCTCAGTGTACCAATCAACCGCCGGGATGGAGTATCTTTCACAGTGGACGATATTGATGCCACCGCTGCAAATATCGAAGGATTAGACGGGTGAATTATCGTTCCGTAGACAAATATCTCCAATATTAGGCGTTTTCGCCGATCCTCAGGGGGCTGCATTGTCTGCAATAACCTACTTTCCCCAGCAACAGTAAGTTTACCCACTGAGAAACGATGGGAAAAGCCAAACGAATATCCAGAGTCTCTGCGAACATCAGAAAGAAAAGGCTGTACATTACTCTTCACGGAATAATTTCTAAAAAAGAAGCGGAAAGAATTTATACGGATATTCGCTTCTGTGTCTCCGATCTGGAGCCTGGTTTTGGGGTTATTACCGACCTCACTCAATGCCGGATCGGCCATCTCAGTGCCATAGCCACCTCCAAGAAAATTATGCATTTTCTCCTGGAAAAACAAGTGGGACCGATCATCCGTATTATCGGTCAGGGGAAAGTCATTTATCTCCAGTTACTAAAACTCTCAGACAAAAAACTGGGATATGATCCGAAGTATGTTTCGACCCTTGAAGAGGCAGAAGCACTTTTGGATGGTCTAGTCCAAAAAGAGTCGATCGCCTGAAGCAACAAATGCGCCGCCCCCAAGACACTCTGTTTTTTGTCTAGCAACAAACATCATGGAATAAGAACTATTTTGCCGCATTTACCATCGTCCATTACCCGCTGGTGGGCTAGCGGGGCATCCGCCAGAGGCATCTCTTGGCTGACAGTTGGCAGCAGTATACCGCGCTCCATTGCTGACAATAAGGCGGTATGGGTTTTAACTACTTCTTCATGGGTGGCGTTGAAAACTGCCAGGCCTCTGATTTCAGTTTCTTTACCCATTGTTAACCTGGGATCAATCTCAATACGGCCCCTGCTGCCGATGATAATTACCCTTCCCCGCGGGGCGAGCAGATGCAGATCTGTTTCCAGATTTTTGTTAGCAAGCATCTCCAGAATAAGATCAAAGCCCGCGCCAGATGTTACCCTGAGAAGCCCATCCTCATAGCCCTGCTCGTTATGATTAACAGCTTCGGCTCCCAATTCTTGAACCAGAGAACAACCCTGTTCACTGCCGGCGGTACCAAAAACAACCATCCCGGCATCCTTTGCGAGTTGTACTGCCGCCTGACCGACTGAACCACTTGCCCCGTGAATAAGGAGGCGCTCCCCCGCCTTGCCTCTGCCGCGAATAAAAAGTGCCCTCCAGGCGGTTGCAGCAGGCACACCGATAGCTGCACCCTGGGTAAAGGAAATATTTTCCGGTAGCCTGAAAACCTGATCTGTTCCACAGAGCGCCATCTCTCCATAACCACCGCTGATAGTCGCCGCACTATAGACTCGGTCGCCCTGTTGCCATTGCATCACCTCAGGTCCACAGGAGTAAATAGTTCCTGAGACATTACCACCCGGGGTATAGGGTAAGTCCGGCAGCCTGGGATAGGTCCCGGCCCGTATGTATGTCTCAACAGGATTGACCCCAACTGCCTCGACCTTAACCACCACTTGTCCAGTAGCTGGCAGGGGGGCTGGCCTTTCAACCAACTCCATAACATCTGGGTCGCCAAACTCTTTAACCTCAATTATCTTCATATCTTACTCCGACTTTTTCTTTTTCCAGCTTTGTTCCTTACCGTGTATCAACCTGTTAATATTCTCATGATGTTTGAGCCAGATCAGCAGAGCCACACTAGCTGCCGCAGCGATGGTTGTCTTTGATGCACCCAGAAAATAAAGCCAGAGGGGAATAAGACCAGAAGCAAGAAGAGAGCCGGCGGAGACAAAACCACTAAGAGCAACAGTCGCCACAAAGACCACCAGACTGATAGCTATCGCCAGAGGAGAGAGGTATAGAAACACTCCCATTCCGGTCGCCACCCCTTTACCGCCGCGAAATCTCAGATAGACGGGAAACATATGGCCCAGTACGGCCATTACACCGGTAAGTGCTACGACCATCTCTTTTGTCTCGGATTCAGGGAGAAGAACCGCAGCAAAATACATAGGCAGCAAACCCTTAAGACAATCGCAAATCAAGGTAATAAATCCAAGTTTTTTACCGAGTACCCTATTAACGTTGGTGGCTCCTATGTTTCGACTTCCCTGGGTACGAACGTCAACGCCGACCATCTTACTAACGACCAGGCCAAAAGGAATTGCTCCCACCAGATAGCCCATTACCGGAAAAAAAATTTGCATATTAAGACCTGACCTCGATAAACGGGACTCTTTTTAGTACCCCCTAGAGGGGTGTTCTTTTTAATACCTCCTTGAGGGCTACTATGTTCTTACACCCACAAAAGGTACAAATACAACCTATTCCTCTTTACCACGGTGTCTGGTAAATTTTTTCAGCAGTCTCGCGGAAATTTCGTCGTCGCGGTAGGAAATAATCGTTACAGGACATTTGCGAAACATTCTCTCCGCCACGGAGCCAGTGAAGATATGGCGAATATCGTTGGTTTTCACGCCCATGACCACAGCGTCAACCTTCTGATCTACCGCGATTTTCAATAATTCATTGGTCGGGTCACCAACGCAGAAGGAGAAGGTGACTTGTTCATCCGGCAGCGTCAGGCTGTCCATGAGTATTTCCAGCTCTGCTCGGCGCTCCTTCTTGATTGTCTCCATATAGTGTTCAATATCAACTTTGTAACCAAAAGAGGTGATTTTATCAACAGCCTCAAGGTTCCGTTCATTTATCACATTGACAACAAGAAGCTCAGCCCCAGTAGATGCAGCCAGATCAGCAGCATAGGTCAGAATCCCCTTGGCATATTTGGAAAAAGCGATGGGTACAAGTATTTTTTTAATCATGACTCACTCCAGAATAGGTGTCAGCATCCAAGTTTTATGTTTTTACGAGATTATCATTCTTCAATGAAACGAGTAAGTTACACAGGAAAATAACCCCCATGCAGCTAACTATTATAAAACAAAACAGTGAACCAACCTCCTCCGTCATACCATGACAGCCTGAGAACTCTGGCGAGCCCTGCCACGCTGAATGAACCAGACTAATGCCAGCAGAAGCAGTGCCGGAAAAAACATTAATTCCTTATTGGGCCGGTCGGTGGGCATTTGGATACTGAGAATTTCCTGGTCGAAATCGATCTTGGCCTTTTCGGCGGGACTACCGAAGCCTACCATATCAACAATCACTTTCCCGTCTTCCTCTTTTGTCTCAATGCCAAGAGCACTTAACTTTTCCACCCCGGTCGACTCATTCCCCACCGACAGCATGACAGTCATCTCGAACTCATCTCCGCTCATCTTTTCACCTTTTAGCTTGAGACGCAGCTGCGACCCAGATTCTATCTGATCAAGAACCTGTACCAACTCAGTGGGCGGTTTCTCAGTAAGTGGAGGATAGACCTTGTCCCAGAAATAACCGGGTCTAAAAAGGGTAAAAGCGACCAGCAGCAGGGCTGCGGTCTCCCACCACCGACTTTTGGTTACAAACCAGCCCTGCGTGGCAGCAGCAAAAACCATCATTGCCACAACTGCACCAAAAACGATAATTACCAGATGCAGCCAGCCGCCAATGCCGATCATCAGCAACTCAGTGTTGAAGATAAAGATAAACGGCAAAATCGCAGTACGGATATCATAGGTAAACCCCTGAATACCCGTACGGATGGGATCACCCCCAGAAATCCCGGCTGCCGCAAAAGCTGCAAGTCCAACAGGAGGTGTATCATCCGCCAGAATACCAAAATAAAAGACAAAGAGATGAACAGCAATCAGGGGTACGATAAGACCGCTCTGCGCACCGAGGCTGACAATAACCGGCGCCATAAGAGTAGAAACTACGATATAATTGGCGGTTGTCGGCAATCCCATCCCGAGGACAAGGCTGATAAAGGCGGTAAAAAGCAGAATCAACATGAGATTACCACCGGAAATAAATTCGACAAACTCCGTCATAACCAGACCGATTCCGGTGAGGGTAACCGTTCCGACTACAATACCCGCGGCGGCGGTTGCCACCCCGATGCCGATCATGTTTCTGCCGCCCGAAACCATCCCGGTCACCATTTCACTCCAACCACGACTAAAACTGTACTGTTCCCCCTGCATTCTGCGTAAAAAACCTTTCAGAGGATGTTGGGTTAGAACGATAAAGATTAACAGCACAGTAGCCCAGAAGGCAGAAAGTGCGGGAGATAACCGTTCAACGACCAGGCACCACATCAATACCACGATGGGCAGCAGATAATAGTATCCGGCCTGAGCAGTGGAACCAAGGTCGGGGAGTTCCTTTATTTCTGTAGTAATCTCAAGGTCGGGTACCTTGCAGGCCAGAGCGATCAGGGCAAAATAAGCAACCAGCAGAAGGACACAGATAATCCATATCGCACTATCGCCCGCAACGGTCTTAACCCACCCCAGGCCGTAGTAGGTTACCCCGCCGATAATTATCAGGCTGAGCACAACAAAGGCAAAAGCCAGCAGACTCTGCGCCAGGGTTTTGCTTGTTTTCCTCTTAGGCAAGCCTTTTAAGTCCATTTTACACGCTTCCAGATGGACAATGTAAACCAGGGCAATATAAGAGATTATTGCCGGCAGGAAGGCATGTTTGATAACATCTATGTAAGAGATCCCCACATATTCAACCATTAAAAAAGCCGCAGCCCCCATAACAGGAGGAGTAAGCTGGCCATTTGTTGAGGATGCCACCTCAACGGCACCAGCCTTTTCCGCTGAAAAGCCGACCTTCTTCATCAACGGAATCGTAAAGGTTCCGGTGGTAACCACATTGGCAATGGAAGAGCCGGAAACAAGCCCGGTCATGGCCGAAGAAATAACCGCCGCCTTGGCAGGCCCCCCCCGCATATGACCAAGACCGGCGAAAGCTGTTCGAATGAAATAGTTGCCGGCCCCCGCCGCTTCGAGCAGCGAACCGAACAAAACAAACATGAACACCATGCCGGTGGACACCCCAAGGGCGACCCCGAAAACCCCTTCAGTGGTCAACCAGTAATGGGACATCCCCTTGACCAAACTTGCCCCCTTGTGGGCAATAACCTCTGGCATATAGTGACCGGCAAAGGTATAGGTTATGAATACGGCAGCCACTATCATGAGTGGCGGACCGAGAGCCCGGCGTGTTGCTTCCAGGAGAAGAATAAGCCCGGCGACCGAGACTGTCAGATCGAGAACAGTCGGCAAGCCAGGACGGTCTGACAATTCCGTATAAAAGATAAAAATATAGGCCGCACAAGATGCCGCAACGAAGGCAATGATCCAGTCCTGAATCGGGATATGCCCTTTGGGGGAAGACTTAAAAGTCGGGAAAGCCGTGTAGGCCAGAAAAACGGCAAAGGCCAGGTGGATGGAACGTGCTTCGGTGTCATTTATCACAAAAAAGTTCAGCATAAACGGCAGCGGGGATGCATACCAGAGCTGAAAAATAGTCCAGATGAGGGGGACAAAAAAGAGGACGTTCCGAGAGATTGTGTCTTTGGGGGCACGACCGCCTGTATCAATTTCTGCGACCATGTCCTCCACTTGTTCATCTAATACTGGATTCTCTGTTGCATGGGTCATACCAACGAGCCCTCCTCTTGGTTTATGAAACATTCATTGTGTTTATAGATGATTTCGTAAAAACTACATTTTGCCAATTTTCCGTCATTTCCGCGAAGGCGGGAGATAAGCGCAGACTTCGATCTAGTCATTTCAACAACTTCTGGATCTCCGCCTTCGCGGAAATGACGGAGCAGAGGACTTTTTACGAGATTATCAACACTGAAAAAAGGCGCTTATCGAACGATTTTAAGTAGTTCAACCGGATCAAAACCTGATATTGATTAATTTTGTATGACACAACACTTTAATTAATATGTCAAGCCATTTCAAGAAGTAATGCCCTCCGACTCAAACACCATCTGGACGATAGGCGAAGTTCTATTCTTAAGGGTACTTTCGTCTTTTCACTGCTGCCATCCCTATGTCAACAACAACCATCAAATGCCCGTTAGCATTTGTTACAACTATGCTTATCTTTTCTAACCGTAGCAGAAATGCGGTTGCTATGGTACATTCCCGAAGTCTGGAAAAGGTACTAAAGACTGATCACGTTTTAAGAGATATACAATACAATGAGCATTCAAAAAATTTATCAATATCCCGATTCGGTTCTTCGAAAAAAATCGGAAAAAATCGCCACTTTTGACAATGGTCTGGCCAAGCTTGTAGAAGACATGGCGGAAACCATGTACGATGCACCAGGGATAGGGCTTGCCGCACCACAAATCGGCAAATCCATCAAACTGATTGTAGTCGATATTTCCGAGGATCAGGAAGGCGAAAAGAAATACATGCCTTTAATCAATCCTGAAATTATAAATCACGAAGGCACCCAGCTTGACGAGGAGGGCTGCCTGAGCGTCCCGGAGCTTACTGCTAATGTAAAAAGAAACTTGAAGGTCACTGTCGCTTATCAGGATTTACAGGGACAAGCCCACGAGCTTTCGACCGAGGATCGTTTCGCTGTCGTTCTGCAGCACGAAATTGACCATCTGAACGGTATTCTTTTCATTGACCACCTCAGCCCTTTGAAACGTAGCCTTTATAAAAAGAAGGTGAAAAAGTGGCTGGCAAAATAACAGGAGTCGAAGATGTCGAAGCAACCGCTACGTATTATTTTCATGGGAACCCCTGATTTTGCTGCTGCAACACTCAAAGCACTTATAGATGGTCCTGACGAGGTCGTTGCCCTTGTTACCCAGCCGGACCGCGCCAAGGGCAGGGGCAAAAAACTCACTCCGCCCCCAACCAAGGTGCTCGCCGAATCTGTCGGTATTCCAGTACTCCAGCCAACGAAAATCAAAACTGAGGAATTCCACAACGGATTACTCACTTATCGCCCGGATTTAATCGTAGTTGCCGCTTATGGCCGAATCCTGCCGAAATCTCTCCTGGAACTCGCGCCTTTAGGGTGTATTAATGTTCACGGATCTCTCCTGCCTCAATACCGGGGAGCAGCACCGATCCAGTGGTCGGTGCTCAACGGTGACAAAGAAACCGGGGTGACTATCATCCAGATGAGCGAGGGAATGGATACCGGTGACATACTGCTCAAGGCAACAATTAAAACGGCACCTGATGAAACAGCCGGCAGTCTTTTTGACAAGCTCGCTGTCCTCGGTAGTGCAACACTTTTACAGGCGATTCAAGGATTACAGGATGGAACCCTTATCCCCGTCGCTCAAGACCACGACCTGGCAACAGTTGCTCCGATGCTGAAAAAAGATGATGGACTGATCGATTGGAAGAAAGACGCCAAGGAAATTGAATGCCTCATCCGAGGTCTTGACCCATGGCCCACGGCCTTTTGCTTTCTTGATTCCAAACGATTACGTCTTTTCAGCCCTGAAGTGTTGCATAAAGAAAGCGATGCCCAGCCAGGGACGGTACTGCAGGCCGATAAACGGGGGATTTTTGTAGCTTGCGGCACTAATACCCTCCTCATAAAAGAGATTCAGCCGGAAGGGAAAAAACGTATGGCGGTGGAATCCTTTCTCTGCGGACATCCCATCGCTGCGGGAACTCTTCTCACCCAGTAGATGACTCTTTAAGGGCAAACGTGACTTCATTTCCTTCCGCTAAAATCGGTTATCTGGACTGCTTTTCCGGCGTCAGCGGAGATATGCTGCTCGGGGCACTCCTACACGCCGGCTTAGATCGTCAGCTACTGACCGAAGAGCTTGCTAAACTTCATCTCGATGGACTCGAATTTCTGGTTGAGAAAAAGAGTGTCAATGCTATCAGTGGAATTAAAGTAACCATCAGCAGTGACCGCCGACAAGAACTCCGAACCCTGCCTGCCATTTTGCACATCCTTGAAACGAGTGAACTTGATCAAACGATAATAAATCGGGCAAGCGACGTCTTCCGGAACCTGGCAAGAGCAGAGGCCAAGGTCCACGATATCCCCGTAGAAAGGGTACATTTCCATGAGGTCGGCGCTCTCGACACCATCGTTGATGTAATCGGTACAGTCATCGGCCTTCATCACCTTGGCATCACCCGACTTTTCTGTTCATTTTTACCGACGAGTCATGGCTTTGTCAAATGTGCCCACGGCCTTTTGCCGCTGCCCGCTCCTGCGGTATGCGAACTGCTACAGGGGATTCCCACCTATGGTGTCGATCTGCGCCAGGAACTGATCACTCCAACCGGTGCAGCTCTGGTTGCCACCCTGGTCGACGGCTTCGGCCCTCTGCCACCAATGGCTGTCACCACAACCGGATATGGTGCCGGCAGCCACACCTTGACCAACGGCCAGCCTAATCTCTTACGAATCATTATTGGAAAGGCCATCGGCCTCACCGAAGAGCAGAGTGTTGAGGTCATTGAGACAAATCTTGACGACTGGAGTCCAGAGGGATTTCCCTATCTCTGTGAACTACTCTTTGGACAAGGAGCGCTGGACGTAGTCCTTGTCCCGATTCAGATGAAGAAGGGCCGACCGGGATTCACCCTGCAGGTTATAAGTCCACCCGCTTACGCTCACTTATTGAAAGATATAATTCTCTCGGAAACTACCGCCATTGGTTTGCGTTTTAGAAAGGAGGCGCGCCGAACCCTGCAACGGGAAAAGGTCGTGGTCCCCACTAAATGGGGAGAGGTTATGGCAAAAAAGGTGCACACTCCAACGGGCACAGTGACCTATCCGGAATACGAAGAGTGCCGGAAACTTGCTTCCCAGCACAAGGTGCCGCTGCAGGACGTTTACAACGAGGTACGAAATAACAGGACGGATTCACGATGAATCAATTGATAATGGCTCTTGCCACTGGATTTTATGTTGGGAAAATCGGCAAAGCACCGGGCACATGGGGGTCACTAGCAGCCTTTCTGCCCTGGTTATTGATCAAGGATATGTCTTTACCGACATATCTGTTGCTCCTTGCAGCCCTGTTTATTGTCGGTTTTTTTGTCTCTGGTTCAGCAGAGAAAATTTTGGACAGTCCGGATGCCGGATGCATCGTAATTGATGAAGTCCTCGGTATGTTTATTACCCTGGCCTTGGCCCCGTCACATCCAGCAGCCTGGTTTCTCGGCTTTGTGTTATTCCGAGTCTTTGATATCTTTAAACCCTTCCCGGTTTCCTGGTTTGACCAGAAAATTCATGGCGGAATCGGTATAATGATGGACGATGTCATCGCCGGTATCTATGCCTTTCTTTCCCTGCAACTTATCTGGTGGGGGTTCCTCTCCCCGTTTCTTTTGGGGTAATTGTGAGTCCGGTCAAAGAGAAGACAGTCTCCGACCAGACTCGTACACAGCGAAAGCTATAGGTTATCCGTTTTGGCAAGAATCGCGACCGACACTTTATAAGAGACGGCAATCAGGGCAACCCAGCCAATTAATAATACTGCAGCCATAGTTTACTCCTTTGGTTTTTCGTATCAGGGTTTATCAAGTATTGCTTAATTTCTACTAAGCGGAACTCAGTTTTGTACCCCTTGTTTTTTCTGGGGGGGTATTACATACAATACCCCTCAAGGGTATAAGCTCATTCACGAAATTCTTTCTCACTCTTTTCAGTGTCCCTCGGAAGAGACTCTTCTTAAGACCATCTACAGTGGATTACAACGCTAACCCCGCTAAAAGCTGCGGGATAAGCTCATTCACGAAATTCTTTCTCGAAAAGCGAGAAAGAATTTCTAATTCGCTAATAAGCTTTTTTATCACTAATATCCTGCATATCAATCTTTCTGGAATCCATTTGTTTCCAAACATAGGCAACATAAGCAAGTACGACCGGAATAAACAAAGCCACGTAGGTCATCGTTGTCAAAGTATAATGGCTCGAAGATGCGTTATAAATAGTCAGGCTCGATTGCAAATCAACCTTGGAGGGATAAAAAGGCGTTCCGTTAAAACCCGCAGTGAAAAATATCGCCAGACCTACCAGTACAGTACCCAGGCCACCAAACCAGATACCGGTGGTTGACCTTGCAAGACTGGTTCGGGTAACCCCGAGAAGAACCAGGAAGAGACCAACCACAAGGAAGCCGAGCACTACCGGCATCGCCAACAGGTTGTTCAGGTATTTATGCGCCACCATACTGACCACGCCGTTGCTGTCGGCAGCAAAACCATCGATCAACACCAGACTCACCACTACATAGAGCAAAAAAGGCAGGGCGCAGAGGAAATTGACCAGACAAGACTTTCTGACCCTTGCCTCAAACTCAGGAACCCCGTTGAAATCGATATTATTTACCAGATACATCGCTCCCAACACCCTGGCGTTAAAGACCAGAAACAAGCCCAGGGAGAGGTTAAAGAAAGAGAAAGCAGCCTCAACCCCTCTGAGCGGGTTGGTCCAGGTCACCTGGTTAAAATCATTAAGAGTGAAATTGGAGCCGGTAAAAAACGTTCCAACGGCAGCCCCGATCAGGAGAACCCCGACGGAACCATTGATAAAGAGAAACAGCTCATAAGTCTTGGCGCCGAGGAGGTTGTTCGGTTTGGTTCGAAACTCATAGCTTACCGCCTGGACAATAAAGGTAAAAAGAATCAGCATCCACACCCAGTATGCTCCACCAAAACTCGTGGCATAAAACTTTGGAAAAGCGGCAAACAGTGCGCCACCGAACAGTACCAGCGTGGTGAAGGTCAGCTCCCACTTTCTACCGAGGGAGTTGATAACGAGAGATTTTTCCTGGTCACTTTTTGCCACCTGCCAGAGCAGGGTATTCCCGCCCTGAACAAAGGTGAGAAAGAGAAAGAGGGCTCCGACAACCGAGCAGATGATCCACCAGATCTGCTGCAGGGTCACAATATCTAAGTTTCCAATCATGTTACACGCCCTCCGGTCCTATTTTGATCTGCTTGAGCATAATTTTAATTTCAGCAATAAGCAGCACGGCAAACAATACAAAGAAGATAGCAAAAGATGCCTGTACATGTCCTGCTGCAATTTTGGTTGTTGCCATTTTTACCGGCAACAAATCCTGGATAGCCCAGGGTTGCCGACCGACTTCGGCAACAACCCAGCCCATTTCCGATGCAGTTAGTGCCAGGAAAAAAGAGCTGAATCCCAACAGCAACAACCATTTTTTATCTTCCAAAGTGTCTTTATAGGAAAAATAGAGAAAGAGCAGGGTAAGCAGGATAAAAAACGTTCCCAGATAAACCATCACATGAAAAGCATAATAGGTGGTAGCAACAGGAGGTACGATTTCCTCCGGAGTATCCAGATAGCCAAAACCAAGATAGTCCTGATTCACCCTGAATCTCTCTATGGCAGCGTTCTTTGTCGGTTCATCTCCGGCCTTTCGGGCCTTCTGTATTATTGCCAGATCTGCGATGGCTGCCTTACCTTTCTCCATTTTCTCGGAAACAGACATTATCCCTTCTGCTTCGTTACCGTAGACAAGGTCCTTAATACCTGGGACAAAAGCGTTCAATTCACGCTTTGCCATGATCGACAGTCCCTGTGGGATAGAGATCTCAAAGGCAAACGGTTCCTGCCCGTCACCAACTTTTTTACCACTGGTCAAAATACCCAGAGCAACTATATCCGCACCCTTGGCCCCTTCGAAGAGCCCTTCATAGGCAGCCATCTTCATGGGTTGAAAATTGCCATTGGCATAGGCAGATTCATCGCCGGTAAAGGCCGTAAACACCGACGAAAGTAAAGCAAAAACCGAGGCCACGATGATTGATTTTTTCGCCATATCCACATGCCGTCCCTTGAGCAGGTAATATGAGGAAATAGTGATTACAAAAAGCGAGCCAACCACAAAACTTGAGCTGGTTGTATGGGTAAACTTGGCAATGGCAACAGGAGAAAAAAGTATTTCCCAAAAATTTTGCATTTCGAAGCGGGCACTCTCAGGATTAAAGGCCATGCCAATCGGATACTGCATCCAGCCGTTTGCCACCAGGATCCAGAGGGCCGAAAGACTGGAACCAACAGCAACCATCCAGGTGGAAAAGAGATGGAAACCCTTTGAAGTCCGATCCCAACCAAAAAACATCACAGCGAAAAAGGTTGCTTCAAGGAAAAAAGCAAAAATACCCTCTATCGCCAATGGGGCACCAAAAATATCACCGACCATCCAGGAATAGCTGGACCAATTTGTGCCAAACTGGAATTCCAGGATAATACCGGTGGCAATACCAATGGCGAAATTGATACCGAACAGCGTCATCCAGAACTTGGTGAGATGCTTCCACTCCTCTTTCCCTGTACGAACGTACATCGATTCAAAAAATGCGAGAAGAAACGATAACCCCAAGGTAATCGGCACAAAAAGCCAGTGATACATCGCAGTCAGGATAAACTGTGCTCTCGCCCAGTTCACCGTGGCCAGATCTACTTCACCCATTACAACATCCTCCATAGTTAGTGCCTTAGATATTATTTTCTTGCTTTTTGGGGCCAAGAAATAATTTCGTGACAGCGCTTATACCCCTCAAGGGGGCATTAAAAAGAACACCCCTCTAGGGGGTACTAAAAAGAGTCCCGATTATCGGGGTTAATTATTTTGTACCGATCCTGTCAGCTGGTGGATGACATGATCGGCCCTTTGCTCATCGGTCGAAAAATTTGTTTGCAAAAAATCTGGAAAAAAGAACAACTTCAGAACGGCGAACATAACAAACAACTTTATGAAAATAATCTTCCATAGAGTCTTGCCGATGGTCATTCTTCTAAAACCATCCAGATAAAATCGATAAACTTTTAAAAGATAAGATAACACCATAGCATATTTTGAAAAATTAGATTTATCGATAAAGATCAAGTTATGATGAATTCGTAAAAACTACATTTTTGCCAATTTTCCGTCATTCCCGCGAAGGCGGGAATCTAGTCATTTCGACATCTTCTGGATCGAAGTCTGCGCTTATCTCCCGCCTTCGCGGGAATGACGGAGCAGAGGACTTTTCACGACGTCATCAAGAATAATTATCAATAGCACTAATTTATTGCAACAAAAAAAACCTTCCTTCTGCAATTTCGTTGCAGAAGGAAGGCTTCCATACAAAACACTACTCCACTAGCTCCCTGCAATGGTAGTAACAGGGTACCGCTAAATTGCGTCTTTTCCTCTTTCTCCCGTCCTCACTCTCAGAACATCTTCAACCGGCAGGACGAAAATCTTTCCATCACCAATCTTTTCAGTGTTGGCCGCGCCTCGGATGGCATCTACAACCTTGTCGACCAAATCAGCTGCCAGTACAAGTTCAATCTTGATCTTGGGGTTAAAGTCTACATTATATTCGGCACCACGATACATCTCTTTGTGTCCCTTCTGTCTTCCGTATCCTTTAACTTCAGAGACAGTCATACCGGTGATACCGATTTCGGTCAATGCGTCTTTTACCGCCTCAAGCTTAAAGGGCTTGATAATTGCTTCTATTTTCTTCACGAGGAATCTCCCTTCTTTATTCTTTAGTAAACTCAGGATATGCAGCTAATCCACATTCCGCGACGTCGACGCCTTCCAGCTCTTCTTCCTCGCTGACACGAATGCCCATAACAGCCTTGAGAATAAGCCAAACGACAAAGCTTGTTCCAAAACACCAGGCGAAAATAACCCCGATGCCGGTGAGCTGGGCGATAAGCGATCCTTCCGGGTTAGTAAAAGCAACAGCCAGCAAACCCCATATTCCACAGACTCCATGGACGGAGATAGCACCGACCGGATCATCAATCTTAGCTTTATCAATAAAGATGATCGCAGCCACGACCAGCAGGCCACCGACCACCCCAACGAGTGTTGCCACCAGAGGTGTCGGGGTTAAAGGTTCTGCGGTAATTGCCACCAGACCGGCCAATGCACCGTTGAGCGCCATAGTCAGATCAGCCTTGCCAAACCAGGCCCTGGAGAGCATGAGAGCTGCAACAAGGCCACCTGCTGCGGCGGTGTTAGTATTAACAAAGACCATTGATACAGCGTTGGCTTCTTCTATATTACTAATTTTTAACTCTGAACCGCCATTAAATCCGAACCATCCCAACCAGAGGATAAAAGTCCCCAATGTGGCCATTGGTAAATTCGCACCGGGTATAGCTTTAATCTGTCCGTTAACATATTTTCCTTTCCTCGCCCCAAGGAGCAATACTCCCGCAAGAGCCGCAGAAGCACCACACAGATGAACAACACCTGAACCTGCGAAATCAAGAAAACCAAGGGCATCAAGAAATCCACCGCCCCATTTCCAGTACCCCTGCACCGGATAAATAAAACCCGTCATAACAATAGCAAAGGTCAGAAATGCCCAGAGTTTCATGCGTTCTGCAACAGCACCGGAAACAATAGACATGGCCGTAGCAACAAAAACAACCTGAAAGAAAAAGTCAGACAATGAAGAGTAGTATGTTTCGCCACCGCTCTTTAACACTTCATCGACGGTATGGTCTGCGCCCAAAAAGAAGCTGAGGCCAGGAATGACACCATTCGGCCCGCCACCATACATAATATTATACCCGACAATCATGTACATGATACAGGCAATCGAATAGAGTGCCACGTTCTTGGTTAAGATTTCCACCGTGTTCTTACCCCGGACAAGCCCTGCTTCGAGCATGGAAAATCCCGCCGCCATCCACATAACCAGGGCACCGGACATCAGGAAATAAAAGGTATCAAGCGAATACGCCAGATGGATAACAGTATCCCCCACACTCGCATCTTCTGCCAACGCCGGTACAGCTATGGCTGTTGCTGCAAGAAAAGCAGCCAAACCCCAATACTTACGGTACTTCATTTTTTCGTTCACAATACTCCTCCTTTTAATTACTCTTCCCTCTTTGCAAAACAAAGATTGTCCAAAGAGTGTCTTATTCACCACACTTCGCTACCTGTCCTGCTCATTACAAGACCTGTGCCGAACGACTTTTAATTGGAATATTGTGATTTATATCATATCGTTACAACAAACAATTCACTTCCTAGCTGGAAATGTTATAGTAGTTATATTTCATTTATGAAATATTGTCTTAATATTTTTTACATTTTTGTGCTGTTTCCTGTGAGATAAAAGTCGAACAACCGATTATCTCAGGAAAGAAGGCTATTGATATACTCTGCGGCATATGCCGCGCCGTTGGTATTCAGAAAAACAGAGGGGAGTTTGTTTTTTTGTAGATGTGCCAGCAACATCCCCTCCAGCTCTTCAGCCGAAACTTGAGTTTCAGAAACCGTTGAGATGGCCTCTCCGGCGACCTCTTGCAGCTTGCGAAGATGAATCTGCTGCTCCTCATCCTGCATTTCACGAAGAACAACCACGGCAGGGATGTTGGCGTGAATGACGTCCATAAGACTATTATAACCGCCATAAATAACTGCGGTCCTTGAATGCAGCAATGCCGAGACGTAACCAATTCCTGGCGACTCCAATTGACAGTTATGCATTTCTACAAAGAGCGCTCTGACCCTTTGCCCCACATCGGCTGAATTTTCCGTATCGACAAAAAGCAGCCAAGGCCCAAATGATGGGGGCATCTTTTTCAACACCTTAGCCAGCACTACCAGAAAATCCATGGATTTTTCCCCAAGCCACGGAACGGAAATGGTCCCCGCCACCGGTTCAGCCTGTTCGAGCAACCGGCCATTCCAGACCGCGAACTCTGCCAACCGCAGGACATATCCGCATTCCACCGGTACGCTGTCATATTGGTGCTGCAACTGCTCGCAGTGTGATTTACCGAGCACTTTACTATCACCGTACCAGAGCACTGAATGGTAACGATCCTTAAACAGCTTCCCGGCAAGCTCTGAACGGGCCTGCTTTACTGCACCAACCACCCCTCGAACCCCAAGAACCCAGAGTGTATCGCTGCCATCCTCACTCGATAAAGCGGGGACGAGCTCTTTATGCTTGCCTTGGGGGGTATGATCGACCAGAACCAGTCGCGGCCTGTACAAGGAGACCAGATGAGCCAACTCCTTCGTTCTCAACTGCCCCAATTGCTCATCAGTGAACATTGATTTACCAGGAATTCCAATTGATCTCCCGCGAACAACCTTGGTTTCGTATGACGGAAGTTTCAACCAGTCAAGGGGTGCTGTGCCGATCAACTCCTGGGAAAAGCTACAACCTGAGACAAAAAGCACTTTCAGCTCAGGATAGAGACGACGCAGGGCCATGCCAACGCCAATACTACGGCTTGCGTGGCCAAGACCACGACCATCATGAGCATAAATCAAAACATCCAATCGTACCGTCTCCACCATAGTAAGCCTCTCATGGGAAATTGATTTGGCGAAATGATCTGCCTGCCCCCTGCCAAACAGTGCTTCGAGTTTACCACTGCTTCAGAAAAGCAATGCAATATCTCAGGATATTTGGTTTCCTGATGCAATGCAACCTCTTTCACATTTCCCAGACAGCCAGACAAAAGTGTTATGAATATCGCCTATTACATGCCCTTCAAACCTATGGACCACTCCAATCCTTCGGGGGATCTGATCACGGGAACCGAGCTCCATAACCATCTGGCAGACAGAGGTCACGCGATCACCCTTGCAAGCAAACTCCGCTGCCGCTGGATCTATTATCGACCACTGACCCTGTTACGTCTGTTGAGCGAGAAAAGCAAAATTTTCCGACGCTACAATGCAACGAGACCTGATCTCTGGCTCAGCTACCATTCCTACTACAAAGCTCCGGATCTCCTGGGGGCAACCTGCAGCAAAAAACTAGGAATTCCTTATGTGATATTTCAGGGGATCTACTCAACCAAGCGGCGCAAAAAACTAAAAACCCTGCCGGGCTTTCTGCTCAACAGAAATGTTCTGCAATCAGCTGACCATATTTTTACCAACAAACAAAGGGATCTAACCAACCTTAAAAGACTTTTACCAGAAAACCGCCTCAGCTATATCGCTCCAGGCATTCATCCACGGTTATTCGAATTTTCCGGCAACTGGAGAAAGAAGTTGCGACAACTTTGGACGATCGGGGATGAAACGATCGTCATGACCGCCGCCATGATGCGACCCGGCGTAAAAACCGAAGGGATTAGCGCTGTGATGAAGTCATGTAGCGAGCTTGTGCAAAGAGGACTGCCCCTCCGACTGATCATTGCCGGTGATGGCAGTTGCAGACAGCAACTTGAAAGAAAAGCAGCTCAGCTTCTTCCCAATCGCGTCCATTTCCTTGGTAAGATACCCCGGCAGGAGCTGTATCAATATTATAGTGCCGCAGATATTTTTGCCTTTCCAGGCATTGAGGAATCGCTTGGGATGGTCTACCTTGAGGCCCAGTCCTGCAACCTTCCAGTGGTCGCCTATCAAGACTGGGGTGGCGGAGAAGCCGTGGTACACGGGCAGACCGGACTTCTCTCCCCCGCCGCAGAGCCCTCCCTGTTCACAACTTATATTCAGTGCCTGACAGAAGAGACAACGACGAGGCAAACACTAGCCAGAAAAGCCGGTGAACACATCCGTCGCAACCACGATCTAGACTACAATTACAACCAGTTGGAAAAAGAACTCGATGCCTTAATCGGGAAAAAGTAAAGAATTGTCAGCATCCCCTTCAGTGTCCTGTTATGCAAGAAATGGAACAGGATTTCTAATCTATAAAATGACGTATACATACAGAGTTTCAGAAGGATATACCGTTGTTTTCTGATTGGCAGTAAGAAAACGAATCGAAGCTGAACTATCTGCTGGATATAAACATGCAGCCAAAGCTGCCAATTTCAAAAAAAATCCTTCTCTTCACAATAATCGTTTCCTTAACAGTCAATAACTCATGATGCAGGATTTTTTTGCAGCAAAAAGGGTTCGGCAGTCTCAACCGAATTGGCTTGAGTTTTGCGGGGATATTTGTTAATAATGTGCGGTTGTCATTTACCAAACGATCTCTGCTATACTGGGGATTGGACACTTATGACAGGCTTTCAAAAGTAAGGCACTAATTAAACGGCAAGTGGATCCAAGTACATGAGTGACGAACTAACCATCGTAGTCCCGGTATTTAATGAGGAAGAGAGCCTTTCTTCATTCTTTCTCGAGATGGACAGCTTTATCGAGACCAGCCCCATGCCAAGCCGAGTACTTTTCGTTAACGACGGTTCAACGGATAACAGCTTGAAAATACTAAGTGAAAAATGCAATCACACCGCACATTACAGCCTATTGTCACTAGACAGAAACTATGGCCTGAGCGTTGCAATCAAGGCCGGGTTTGATTATTGCCAGACCACACTGGTTGGTTATATTGATGCAGACCTGCAGACACATCCTTCCGATTTCCTCTTGTATTTCAGACACTTTCCTGAATACGACATGGTCAACGGTATCAGAGCAAAAAGACAAGACAACCTCATAAAACGATTGTCCTCGAAACTTGCTAATGGTTACAGGCGATTGATGATAAATGATGCCATTAAAGATACCTGTTGCCCCTTGAAAATATTAAAAAGCTCTTACGCTCGGGAAATACCTTTCTTTATAGGTCTACATCGTTTCCTTCCAGCCCTTGTTCAGCTGCATGGCGGCAAGGTTAAACAGATCCCCATATCGCACTCCCCTCGTTATGCTGGAACCAGCAAGTATCATCTCTTAAACCGCCTTGTCGGGCCCTTTTTCGACACCTTGGCCTTTCGCTGGATTCGCAGTCGATATATCCGCTACAAGGTGGCGAACTAACCCCGGTAAACTGTAATTAAACCTGGACTCAGGTCAGCACCCCCTTGAGGGGCATAAGTGCCTTGGTTGTATGTTCAAGTTGTTAATGTTAAAAAATTTTTCTTTTTTCTTTTTTACATGAAAGTCCTACTGTAGTAAGGCACTAAAGATACATGAACCAATACCTCGTTTTTTCAATAGGTTTTCTTGCACAGATCCTTTTTTCGGCAAGGCAACTCACACAATGGATTGCCTCGGAAAAGGCGGGACGAATTCTCTCACCTCTGCTTTTCTGGCAGTTGAGCATCCTCGCCTCCTTTCTGTTGATGGTGTACGGCATCCTGCGCAACGACCTGGTCATTATCCTCGGCCAGATTATTACTTATGGGGTGTACATTCGTAACCTCCACTACCACGGATTCTGGAAAAAGATTCCCGGCCCGGTTCGTATTCTCGTTTTTGTCTTTCCCGCTCTTGCCATCTGCTGGTTGCTCACCGGAGAAACGTATAACATCCACAAACTATTTACCAACAAGGACATTTCCTCTTCTCTTCTGATTTGGGGCATCATCGGCCAGTGTATCTTTACCTTTCGCTTCGTCTACCAATGGCTCTATAGTGAAAAACGGAAACAATCAGTATTACCGATCGGTTTTTGGATAATCAGTATTACTGGTTCCATAATGGTCCTCAGCTATGCAATTTTCAGAAAAGATCCGGTTCTCTTTGTCGGTCAGTTATTCGGAGTAGTCGTTTACAGCAGAAACATTCTGCTCGGCCTACGGCAAAATCAACCTTAGCAGAGTCAATCGAGATGACAGTTACCCCAGCAACCAAGCAACCAAGCAAGCAACATCTGACAATGAAATTTCTTCTTCTGCTCGGTTGTTATTTTTCACTACACATTATCCTGCGGGTACTGATTTCAGATTCCTTAGACTTTGATGAGGCCGAACAGGCCCTGCTAGGACAATGGTTGCAGGCTGGCTACACAGAGCAGCCACCGCTCTACACATGGATACAATACTCGCTCTTTTCTCTTTTCGGCAAAACCGTCTTTTCCGTCAGCCTCCTGAAAAACATCCTTCTTTTCCTTACCTATGTCTTCGTATTTCTCACTGGCCGGGAAATTCTAAAGGATACTCGTGCGGCAATCCTGGCTACCTGTTCTCTGCTACTTATTCCCCAGATAGGCTGGGAATCCCAACGGGACATGACCCACACCACCCTGGCGGTCTGTGCCGCCTCCGCCGCACTGTGGCAATCCCTCCGCCTGGTCAAGAAGCAGGACCTTATAAATTATTGCATTTTCGGCCTGTTCCTCTCAATTGGTATTCTCGGCAAGGCCAACTTTGCCCTTTTCATGGCTACCCTGTTTCTGACCCTGTCCACTTTCTCTATAGGGAGAAAGGTCATTTTTTCTCCAAAAATATTGGTGAGTATCCTGATAATGGTGGCGCTTACCGGAACCTACTTTCTATGGATGTTCGACAATCAGGATATTGTCTTTTCCGCAACCCACAAATTCAAGCGCACAATCGAAAGCTATCAAATGCAGGGAATCCTCAGTCTCTTTACCAAAAGTTTCCTTTTCCTGACACCGACATGGCTAATCTGTCTCTTGATCTTCCCTGCAGGTTTTGGCCGAAACCAAAACCAAGAGACCAATTTTCATCATCAATTTATAAAACGATATCTGTTGACGCTCTTTTTCATCCTCTTGGCAACAGTTCTTATCTTTAAAGTATCATATGTCAAAGACAGGTGGCTGCAGCCTTTGCTGTTTGCCGCTCCCATCTATTTCTTTTCGAGGCTGGAACCAGCACGGATTTCTCCGAAACAGTTCAAAGTTTTTCTCGGAGTGATATCTGTCGCCGCGATAGCCGTTTATCTGGCCTTTACCATCAGGGTCGCCGGAGCCTCCTACACCCATCGTTTCTGCCGGATGAATTATCCTTTTGCCGAGATGGCAAAAGATCTACGTCAGACCGGTTTTTCGAACGGCTTGATCATAAGTGATCACCGTTTACTGGCCGGCAACATGCGGTTCCAGTTTCCTGGCAGCACCGCCATAATCCCCGGCTATAAATTTGAAACCCGTGCAAATGCTCAAGGCTTTTCTTCTGCGGCGGTTTTATGGCGAGCTGACCGTTCCCCTGCAATTCCCGCTGAACTTGCCACCTTTCTAACCAAAACCTACAATATCGTTCCAGGCAACTATCCAGTCAGTTACCTGGAGCATCGATATAAATACGGCCGCACTGAAACTGTGACGCTCGCGGTAATGCGATTTCCTCTCTGGAGAGTGCCTGAAAAATAGTCTTTCAGGCTTTGCTCAAGATCATTCCCAGTGGCCTCTCCTGCCCGGAATGATTTGACAAAAAACAATTTTTATCATAAAAAATCCTGATTACGTATGAAACTATGCCAATTCTGTGGGCGTAGGTATAATATTTTGAGAACAAAAGAGAAATAAAAGCCAGCAGGGTTGTCATCCCCGCGCAGACGGGGATCCAGTTACTATCAGGATCACTAGATCGAAGTCTGCGCTTATCTCCCGCCTGCGCGGGAATGACAAAAAAAAAGCAGCTTAGTTTCATACGTAATCAAATAAAAAATACAGCATAATTTTAAATTTACGCTGTGTATAATTCATGCACGGTGATCATTTTGTGGCTACATAAA
>WTAT01000349.1 GCA_013139415.1 Desulforhopalus sp. | reverse complement strand
TGGACGGGGTTGATGGAATAGTGGCGAGGAGTTGCAATATGATCACAGAGTGGGGTGAGTGGTTGGACCCGCTGTGTGATAAGTTGACCTACCTGCCTCCCCTGATTGGCTTTGCTTATGCAGGGATTATCTCAGTAAAACTGGTTTGGGCTCTGGTGGTGGTTGAATTGTTCGGGCAATTTTTTGCCAGGAAAATTCTTTCTCTCATGAGTTTTTCAGTGGCCGCAAATAACTTTGGCAAAATAAAGGCGATTATTTGCTTTTGCCTCATGATTTTTTGTGCGTTGTTGCATAAGAATCCAGGCGTTATAAACATAGGTGACGAAGTTCTGGTGGCCTGCATCATCCTCTCGTCAGCCTCGCTA
This sequence comes from Desulforhopalus sp., assembly GCA_013139415.1. GTDB lineage: Bacteria > Desulfobacterota > Desulfobulbia > Desulfobulbales > Desulfocapsaceae > Desulforhopalus_A. The sequence goes on along the minus strand of WTAT01000349.1, from coordinate 7,318 downwards.
ATATTTAAATTCATCCCTAACAGGTTGTATGCGGACATTCTTTCGACGCTCAACTTTTTTTGTGGTATCACAAGCCTCTTTTTGACATATAATAATCACTTTGCCTTAGCCGTTTTAGTTATTATACTCGGGCAACTCTTTGATTTGTTTGATGGCAGGATGGCTGAAATACATGGCGGTACCAAATATGGTCCTTACCTGGATGACATTGCGGATTTTGTCAGTTTCGGACTTTCTCCCGCATATATCATTATTAAATCAGGTGGGTCATTTGCCTGGCTCTTTGCCTTGATATTTTTTAGTGGTGTGGCATATCGACTTATCCGGTTTGTTGCCGTCGATAAAAAAAGAACAGATCTACCCGAGGGTATTTTCAACGGCCTTCCCAGCCCAGCAGGCGCATTGTTAGTTCTTGGAGCTGCATTAGTTTTTCCTCCGCAGGTATTATGGGGGGTTGCGGCACTGTCTGTCGGCTTAATGGTGAGTCATATCCGTTTTGCTCATTTCGGGCGTGTTATCATGAAGCGGATTCCCAAGCCGTTGTTTTTTGTGGTGAGTGCAACAATTATAGTTACCATCGCTTTCATACTGAAGACGCAAAGCGTACAGATCTTTGGTTACCTTATCCTCTGCTCGGTTCTTATCTATTTGATAGCAGGAAGAAAGTGGCTGCAGTCGGACCTTCTTGCAGAAAAATGACGGTTGTGATTTTAGTGCCTTACTCCAGATTCCCTGTCATTCAGTTCAATACCCCCTTGATGGGTGTGTTAGGCCTTTGTTGATCCCCTTTCTTAACATTCTCTTTTTTTAGCTGGTCCGCAGAGGACGGTCGGAAATCGATCGTCCTTCTTAGTTTGTCCTCTTTGAATTTGTCCCAACTTCCTGCCTTTTGCCGTCAGTAAAAAATCACATGAAAGATTAGCCGATTTACCCAATGGTCAATAGTTGCCATCAAGGTATCGAATTGACAATATATCGTATCCGATGTATATTGTGAGTCGTTTGTGTCGCTGACAAGTGTTGGCTCGGCACTGGTCGTCGCCTAATTAGTCTGTAAACAGGACGATAAGTGAGTTTTCTCGTAGCTGGACCAAAGTGAAAAATTTATTATTTATATCGTGTCCAATGGAAAGGTGGTGCCGGATTGACTATTGATTTGCCCTCGCCCCCAAGGCTTCAGACGACTATCTCCGATGGTGTGTTGATGAATCTCAGAAGGATCATCCAGGCGATTGATCTGCATTCACGTCAGTTAGCTCGTCAGCATGGTATTACTACCCCCCAGCTGTTGATTCTAAAACAGTTGCAAAGCGAAGCGACTGTTACCGTAAGCCAGCTTGCTAAACAGGTCAGCCTCAAGCAGGCGACGGTGACTGATATTTTGAATCGTCTTGAACGAAAAGGCCTGGTTCGGCGTAGAAAATATTCCACTGATCGCAGGCAGGTGTGGATTGAAGAAACGGATGCCGGGCGAAAACTACTTGAGGCGGCGCCATCGCCTCTTCAGGAGACTTTCCTGGATAAGTTTGAAGAGCAGGAGACATGGAAGCAAACCATGATTCTGTCTTCCCTTCAGCTTTTATCATCAATGATGGTGGAAGAAGAAATTCCCGCAGCACCAATCCTTTCAACTGGGATACTCACCGACACAACCGACCTGGGGCCTGTGAAGAGAGTAGGCGAACAAAAGGATAACAGCTCGGAAGTTGCTGTCAAACCATAAAATAATACGCCTCCCACGCCGGCAGCAAACTGGTTGGTGTGCGACCGTCAACAACCCTCTGTTGTGTGTCATCATCTTCTGCGAAGAGAGGTTGATAATGATTTTGCTGGCCGGGAGTTGTAAATAAATTCCAATTAATTCAAGATGGAGAGATTTGATGATCAGACTGGAAGCATTAAAGAGAATGTTTTTGGACGGGAAGTTATCACGAAGAGAGTTTATGGGTCGGGCTGCAGCATTGGGTGCGACGGCAGCTCTCTCCCAATCCTTGTTTGCAAGCCCTTTATTCGCGGAAACACCTCAACCCCGTCGCGGAGGCCGTTTACGAATCGGCATCTCCGGAGCTTCCACCACTGATTCAATCGATCCTGCGGGCGCCTTTGATATGATGTCCCAGACTCTCATTTACGGGACACTCGGCAATAGTCTCGTTGAGATCGATCATGAGAATAAGCCGAGACCTGAACTGGCTGAGAGCTGGGATAGCTCACCTGATGCCAAAATATGGAATTTCAAGCTGCGTAAAGGGGTGGAGTTTCACAATGGTAAAACAATGGACGCCGATGATGTCATCCACTCCATTAATCATCACAGGGGAGAGGATTCAAAGTCCCCCGCTAAAGTGATGCTCGAGTCCATCGAGGAGATTAAAAAGGAAGACAAATACAGTATCTCCTTTGTTCTTAAGAGTCCCAACGCCGATTTTCCTTATGTGTTGAGTGATTACCATCTTGTGATAGCTCCGGTAAGCAGCGATTTTAAAGACGGAATTTTCAGCGGTGGCTACATTCTCCAGAAATTCGAACCCGGTGTACGTTCTTTCGCCACCAGAAACCCCAACTATTTCAAAAGCGATCGGGCCTTCTTCGATGAAATCGAAAGCGTGGGAATAAACGATGTAAACGCCAGGACCAATGCCCTTAAAACCGGCCAGATCGATTTGATGAACCAGTGTGAATTAAAAACCGTTCATCTTTTCAAAAGGATGAAAGGTATTCAGGTAATCCGGCAGGATGGCTTTAAACACTATACCTTTGCCATGCAGTGCAACACTGCTCCCTATGACAATAACGATGTCCGACTGGCTCTCAAATATGGCATCGATCGTGAACAAATGGTCAAGACCATCCTGCGCGGATATGGTTCTATCGGTAATGATCACCCCATCAGTGCTGCTAGCCGCTTCTATGCCTCGGAACTGCCTCAACGGCAATATGATCCGGACAAGGCCAAATTTCATCTGAAAAAAGCCGGAATTGCGGAAACCACATTTAAGCTCCACGCGGCTGAAGCCGGCTTTGTCGGGGCGATCGATGCTGCAGTGATGTACAAAGAGTCCGCCGCCCGTGCGGGGATCAATATCGATGTCGTCCGGGAACCAAACGATGGCTACTGGTCCAATGTCTGGATGAAAAAACCCTGGTGTGCAGTCTTCTGGGGCGGAAGGCCAACCGAAGATATGATGTTCAGCACGGCATATGCCGCAGATGCCGCCTGGAACGACACTTCTTGGCAGCATAAGCGGTTCAACGAACTGCTGGTGGCAGCCCGAGGTGAACTCGATGAACCCAAACGCCGGGCCATGTATGTGGAAATGCAAAGTATAGTCCGTGACGAGGGTGGCGTTATCGTACCCATGTTTGCAGCAGACCTTGCCGCAACGTCCGATAAGGTGGCCCACGGCCCGGTGGCTGCAAACTGGGAACTTGATGGATTTCGCGCCCCCGAGAGGTGGTGGTTTAAGTCTTAACGAGTCCCTTTACAATCCAACCCGTTAGAAATTGCAGGGGAAGCCGGAACAAAGGCTTCCCCCGATTGTTGTAAGATCAAGAAAAAACAGAGTGTAGTATTTATGAATAAACTCGCTTCAATGATCACAAAACGCATTGTTTTCGGTGTGTTGACGCTGCTGGCGATCTCCCTGTTGATCTTCGTCGGGGTGGAGGCCCTGCCGGGCGACCTGGCCGAGGCTGTGCTGGGCCAGAACGCCACCCCGGAGACAGTACAGGCCTTCCGTACGGAGCTGAAACTGGACCTTCCGCCACACGTCCGCTACTTCGCATGGATAGGTGACTTCGTCCATGGTGAGCTGGGAAATTCACTGACCAACGGACGCCCCATTGCAGACGTGATAGGCTGGCGGTTTGCCAATAGCTTGTTTCTGGCAGCGACTGCTGCCCTGTTTGCCATACCGCTGGCGATATTTCTCGGCCTGCTGGCGGCAATTTACCGTGACTCCTGGTTTGACAAGTTGATATCGATTACCACCCTGGGCGCCGTCTCGCTGCCGGAGTTTTTTGTCGCCTATATCCTGATCGCCGTTTTCTCAGTGCAGATATTTCTTTTCCCCAGTATCAGCGCTATCAATGAGCAGATGTCGTTTCTGCAAAAGATACATGCGATATTTCTCCCCTGTCTGACGCTCTCCATGGTGGTGGTGGGCCATATGATGCGTATGACCCGGGCTGCCATTATCAACGTTCTTTCCAGTCCGTTTATAGAAATGGCCGAACTCAAAGGGATAAGCCGCAGACGAATTATCATCAAACACGCCTTACCCAATGCCCTGTCTCCTATCATAAATGTGGTGGTATTGAACCTGGCTTATCTGGTTGTTGGAGTGGTGGTGGTGGAGGTCGTCTTTGTCTATCCGGGACTTGGCCAGTTGCTGGTGGATGCGGTCTCGAAAAGAGATCTGCCTGTCGTGCAGGCGAGCGGACTGATATTTGCGGCTACCTATGTGTTTTTGAATCTCACTGCCGATATCTTGTCAATGCTCAGTAACCCTAAACTGAGAAACCCCAGATAAGGAGATGTTTCAGCACATGTTAACGTTATTAAAGCAATCGCCCTTAAGTGCGCGGCTCGGCCTGTTGATTATACTGGTCAATGTGTGCACCATTTTGCTGGCACCTCACATCGCACCATATGGGCAAACAGAACTGATCGGTGACGTTTGGGAACCGATAAGTTCCGAGCACCTTCTGGGAACGGATCAGTTAGGACGGGATATGTTTACACGGGTGATCTACGGTGCCAGAAACACCATCTCCATAGCTCTGGCAATCGTTTTTCTTTCATTTACGGTGGGTTGTACCTGCGGCCTGGTGGCGGCCACGCTTGGCGGCTGGGTTGATCAAGTGCTCGGTCGGTTCGTCGACATTATCATGGCTTTCCCTACCCTGATTTTCGCGCTCATGGTGCTGTCGGTCATGGGCACATCAATTCCCACCCTGATCGCCGTTATTGCCATACTGGATTCTACCAGGGTGTTTCGGGTATCACGAGCCGTGGCCATGGATATCGAGGTGATGGATTTTGTAGAAGTTGCCCGTCTGAGAGGTGAGGGATTGTGGTGGGTTATGCGGTATGAAATACTGCCCAATGCCATGCCGCCTCTTATTGCAGAATTCGGCCTTCGTTTCTGCTTTGTGTTTCTGTTCATCAGTGCACTCAGTTTTTTAGGCCTCGGGATCCAGCCGCCCATCGCAGACTGGGGCTCCATGGTCCGGGAGAATGCCGGGGCGATCTCCTTCGGCATCTATTCGCCCATGTACCCTGCGGCAGCCATTGCTCTTCTGACCATAGGCGTCAACCTGGTGGTTGATTGGATATTAAACCGAAGCAGTCTGCTACGTTCGTAATAATTTTTGTGAAAGTTCTAAGAAAAAAAGGATAGGTAAAAATATGGGATCTCTGGTTGATATTAAACAATCAAAACCTCTGCTTGATATAAAGCAGCTCAATGTTGAAGGTTTTGATGGAGAAAAATGGAAACCTATAGTCAATAACATGGACCTGACATTGCGTCGCGGCGAGGTTCTCGGTCTTATCGGTGAGTCCGGGGCCGGGAAGTCCACTCTAGGTCTTGCAGCCATGGGATATGCCCAGACAGGGTGCCGCATTGCTTCGGGGAGTATCCATTTTGACGGAGTGGACCTGGCTGCCGTTTCCGAACAAAAACTAATCGACCTGCGCGGATCACGCATCGCTTATGTGGCCCAGAGTGCAGCGGCCTCCTTCAATCCGGCCCATAAACTGATCGATCAGTTTGCCGAAGGCCCTGTTCAGCACGGTATCATGTCGTATAAGGATGCCGTGGAAAAGGCCATTGACCTGTTTCGCCGGCTGGATCTGCCGGATCCTGAAAAAATCGGCTTTCGCTATCCCCACCAGGTCTCCGGGGGACAGCTGCAACGCGCCATGGTCGCCATGGCTATGGCCACTGACCCGGATATTATCATTTTTGACGAGCCCACTACAGCTCTGGACGTCACTACCCAGATCGAGGTGCTGATAGCTATTAAAGATGTCATCAGTGAGTTGAATACAGGTGCCATTTATATCACCCATGATCTTGCGGTGGTTGCCCAGCTGGCAGATCGCATAATGGTCTTGCGACACGGCAATCTGGTAGAAGAAGGTGATGCTCGCCGGATGCTGGATAAACCCAAAGAAGATTATACCCGTAGGCTTCTGGCGGTCAGGTCTTTGGGGGAAGAAAAAATCCGCAAGGAAAAAGATCCCAATGTGGTCCTCAAAATCAGCGGTGTTTCAGCAGGCTACCAAAAGGGTGTCAATATCGTCAAGGATATCAACCTTAAGGTTCGTCGGCGTAAAACTGTGGCTGTGGTGGGAGAATCCGGCAGTGGTAAAACAACGGTGGCAAGAATCGTCACCGGCCTCCTTCCTTTCAATAGAGGGGACATCACCTTCACCGGCGAGCAACTTTCACCGGATCTTGCCTCCAGAGACCGGGACTGTTTGCGGCGTCTACAGATGATTTACCAGATGCCGGACGTGGCCCTTAATCCCCGCCAGAAGATAGAGAGGATCATTGGCCGACCACTGGCCTTTTATTTCGGCATGAAGGGCAAAGAGGCTACAGCACGGATCGAAGAATTACTCGATATGGTAGAACTTCCTGCAAAATATAAAAACCGTTATCCAGCTGAGCTTTCCGGCGGAGAAAAACAGAGGGTCTGTATCGCTCGGGCACTTGCCGCCAACCCTGATCTTATTATCTGTGATGAGGTCACTTCAGCCCTGGACCAACTGGTGGCTGAGGGGATCCTGAATCTTCTACAGCGCCTGCAGAACGAACTCGGCGTTTCCTATCTTTTTATCACCCATGATCTGGCCACGGTCAAGGCTATCGCCGATGAAATCGTGGTGATGTACAAGGGCCGCATCGTGGAACAGGGAATCAAGAGTGAAATACTGAAGCCACCACACCACGACTATACCCAGTTGCTGCTTTCATCGGTACCGGAAATGGATCCGGACTGGCTGGATAATCTCCTGCTGGAAAGAGCTGCCTGACGACCCACATAATTTGAAATAATGGTCATTGACTTTCTTGTAAAAAATTGTAGAAATCTATCTTAGGCGAAGTGAGAGTGATTCTGTTAAAGTCACTCTCGAAACTGTCCATTTACAAGTGGGAGTGCCTATGGATTGACGTTTTTGCAAGAATACCGGCAGTGTTTGCCATGGTGCCAAGCGACTTTTTTCAGCGTTTGCTGGTGCTGTCGCGCAAATGCATAAATTATTCTCAGGGCGGGGTGAAAGTCCCCACCGGCGGTGATTCCAATA
>WTAT01000079.1 GCA_013139415.1 Desulforhopalus sp. | reverse complement strand
ATAAACTTCTGGTGTCGGTCACCCTCAAGATCATCAGGCAAAAGTCTTGTAACAACACCTTCCCCTTGAACCTGGATATCACTCAGATGATTATCATAAGCTTCTTGGAGGATTTCGACAAAATCTAGCGGTGTTTCTTGATTCTGGGCTGTAACTCCAGCTAAAATTGCGGTAATCGTCAATAAAAGACTGCTTTTCATCTACCCTCGACCCTCCATGAGTGAGTTTTTACAAATTGTGGTGGTTTACCCTCGGTAGCTTACTATTTTTTCAGCCAAACTGTAAATCTCGATGGCATCCTGACTGTTTCTCTGAAAATACCTTTCGAACGCTTTGTTGGTACTGTGCATAGTTCCTGCTTTTATCTGTTCTGGTGAGCAGTGTTCTTTTAATGCTGTTGCAGAACTATGGCGGGTTCCACCATACAAGTCTACACCTTCAATACCAAGATTGCGACAGGCTTTTTTCCACCACTTATAGAGATATTTTTCGCCAAATGGTTGTCCTGCTTTTACTCCTGAGACTCCACGCAAATGTCGAAAGAAGTGGAGTTGGGGGAGTCCGGCAGGCATTCCCTCGATTATTTCCTGGACCGAAGAGGCTTGCTTGTGGATGAATGAGTGTTTACTGTCGTTGCCGAAAGTCAACGAAGTGATAGCGATTGGTTAACTTCAGTTAGAAATACTGACAGGGTTCTAAAAGCTCGGTCGGGAAGTGCATGTTAACGCTTAAGCCGGATTTTTGCCGGAACAAGAAACAGAATCCTTGATGCGTTAGGGGGTTCATAAATAAAAATATAATCGAAATTACAAAGGAGTTAGGTATGTGGAAATTCACTCGAATGTTGTTGGTAGCATTGATTACTTTAAGCCTGTGGGGCTGTGCAGACAGTAAACCGAAAGAAGAATTGAAAGTTGAAAGGTCGGGGATGCTCCAGGCGACAGCAATTGTTGAAGCGGTGGATATGGCGACACGAATGGTCACACTGAAAAATCCTGATGGAAGCTCGTTTGAGTTCTATGCCAGCAAAAAGGTGGTTAATTTACCGCAGGTCATGGTTGGCGACGAGGTCGTCGTAGTTTATGCCGAGGCACTAGCGGTGCGTATGGCTAAGCCCGGTGAGGTTCGTGACGAGACCATGAAGGGAGTTGCCAGAGCGCTACCGGGCGACAAACCGGGGTCCCTCGAGGTAATTGAGACAACTGTTACAGCCGAAATTGAGGATATTGATAAGACCAACGAGAAGGTGACTCTCAAATTCCCTGATGGCAAAGTGCAAGTAGTCAAGGTGAAGGATCCTGCCAACCTTGAGAAGGTTGACGTCGGTGACACAATCGTCATTACCATTACCAAAAAAATGGCAATATCTGTTCAAAAAACCAAGTAGCACGTAAGCAAAGTGCCTTCCTCTTTAACCACTGTTGCAGGAAAGGCAGTTACAGAGAAGGAAAATACCTCTGAATAAAACATTCTCACTTTAGTGACCAGTCTATTTTACATGATTCAAAATGGCTGTCGATATGAAATATTTGATGAAGCCACGGAGAGAAAAAACGACCTTCAGTTCATTGATGTTCTGAGGGGAAATTACTAATCTCCCACTTGATTTACGGTGGTTGAATGGAGTTTCTGGACTGTATCTTGAGTTGTCTGATATCCTGGCGGTTTGATAGTGTTAAGATGTGGTCTTAACATTGGTTGGGAAGAAGAGTGGTTTGGAGGGTGGTTGTTCAGAAAATGTTGTTCACTTGTTGTTCAGTGTAACAATAAACTACTGTAACTATTGAACAAAACAGGCGTGGATGTAGGTTCGACTCTCGCCGCCTCCACCAGGTAAATAGCTGAAATTGTAGAGATTGTGTCTCTTTGGTTTCGGCTATTTTCTTTCCCAGGCTGATTTGTGCATTTTATTGCTTTTATCTAATGATTTGGCTTTAAGAACTAGGCCCATTGGAATTTGTTTCTGAGCCTGTTAAATAACTTCCATTGTCTTGTTAAATGGTGGTACCTACCTACAACAATACCAGGTGATATTTCCAATTTCTCTGCAATTTGTAATACTTCAGAGTTGCTTCTGATATTAGAAATGGCTGAATTGTATTTTGCGGGGATGAGCAAGTCGGCTGCAAATTCGTCGGCTCTGATCTCACGATCATCTTTTCTGGTTCCATCGTTGATTAACAGATCTTTCTTACTGTCGTGTAATACATGTCCTGCTTCGTGAAAGAAAGAAAACCAAAAGAAATCTTCAAATTTTCCTCTTAAAGAAAGCAAAATCATTGCCTTATTTGGTGAAAGCCACTTGGTTGCTCCTGACCAAGGAACCTTTTTTAGCCTTGGAGTTAAAACTACAGCCACACCAGATTCGGCACATATGTCGACCATTTCAGGAATAAAATGATCTGGATTTGATTTAGATAATTTTCGAATGTCAGTCAATGAAGAGCGAAATATTTTACTGTTAAACTCATTGCAGTCAATGCGTTGGGCATTTAATTCTCCTATTCTGATCCATGCTGAAGCAGCACCTGGACGGGATTCAAAACAAGGTGATCGTCGGGCAGCTATTGCTGGTTGTTCCCAAATGTCATACCAAGAATCTGCACTACTAACGCCATAAAATTTTAATGTGTCACGGACTAACTGAACTTTATCGCTGCTAGATGGTATAATTTGTCTTTCAATTAACTCCTTGATTGGAATAGAATCCAGCCATTTCAGATCTTTTTTAAGTCTATCTCGTTCTTTTAATTTTACTAATTGCTCTCTGTAGTTGGACTCTAAATTGTTCCAGATAGACGCCGGCACGTTGGTCGCGAATTCCAATCGGTTAGCTGTTTCATAACTAATTGGTTGCTCTCCTTTAACTATTCTGTTCAGTGTTTGGACAGTTAGTTCCGTACGTTTTGCGAGTTCTTTTTGAGACATAGCCAGTGATTCCATTGTTTCACGTAATGTCTCTCCTGGAGCTACTGCATAGTCCGGCTCAAACTTGTATCGCTTTTGTTTTGTTGCAATCATAATAGTCACCTTAGTGGGTATCCTCTATCCCAATAATTTCAATTTCAGTCACATCTTCCCACCTGAGACCTCCGGTGGAATTTTGCGGGATAGGTTCATTTGCAACTATAAAAAGAAGTCTGTATGGGTGTTCTAAGTCGACAGAAAGTTGTCCTTTCTTGTTCCCTTTAAGTTCGTGACAACGAGGTGG
>WTAT01000160.1 GCA_013139415.1 Desulforhopalus sp. | reverse complement strand
GCCTTTTCCGGTAAAAAAAGAATAGGTGAGATTTGCATCGAGAGTATCAGTCCGTGTGACGATCATCTGTTGCAGCTTGGCAAAGTACATGGAAAAGAGCTCGCCGTCACTGACCAGCACCTGTTTGTCCGGGCTGGTGTAGTCCCAGCGCATATGGCTCTTGTTTTCGAGCTTTACAAAAGCGGCTCTGCCAGCCCCCCTGCGTGGCCGTCCGGTCATCTCGACACTGGTATTCTGGATAAAATTAAAGGAGATGCTCCCTGCCTTATCATAACGGGCCTGTAGTCGTTTGGCTATATCTGCAGGGGCTTCGGTGCCGCTTTCATCGCCATGAGCAACAACCGGAAGAAGCAGGCAGATTAGGACAAACAGTATTTTAATTATCGTTTGCATCAAATTATCGTTTGCATCAATTGTAATAAAAAGATTTTTTATGTAGTTAACAGATCAATTTTGCGACCAAATATTTTGGTTACAATGTGCTCTGCAGTTTCTGTCAGGTCAGTGACAAAGTATCTGTTTTGGCCAGGATCGTGGCTCTCCGATGGTTGGAAATCACCATTATTCTCAAGATAATTTTTAAGAAAGAGAGCTGTTGCAGCCGAACTATCAATAAGAGTGACCTTCTTGCCAATTCGGGGTTGAATCAGGTGTTTGAGTAGGGGGTAGTGAGTGCAGCCAAGTACCAGGGTGTCGATCTGTTGATTCTTAAAATTGTGGAGATAGCGCCGGAGTATCATTTTTGTTTCTCGTTTGCCAATCCATCCCTCTTCAACAAGAGAAACAAGCAGGGGGCAGGCCTTGGAAAATACTTTATACTCCGGGGATTGTTCTCGGATCTTCGCCTCATAGATACCGCTTCGAATGGTAGCCCTTGTCCCGATAATACCGATCCTGCCGGTCAGACTCTTTGATATCGCCTGTTGGACGGCGGGGGTAATGACTTCGATGATGGGGATGTTGAACTCCTGCCGGAGACGGTCTGTGGCCACGCTGGAGGCAGAGTTGCAGGCTATGACAACGATCTTTGCCCCGTTTTGCACAAGAAATCTGGTGTTCTCGACCGAGTAGTCAATAATTGTTTGCGCGCTTTTCGTGCCGTAGGGGGTTCGGGCAATATCACCAAGATAAAGGAGTGGGTGGCCGGGCAAAAGCTGTTCAACGGCCCGGGCAACGGTCATCCCGCCAACGCCTGAATCAAAAATACCAATCATAATTATATAAAAAAGATAAATATAAAGAGTTTTTACGACGCCATCTTGAAATTCGACTGTTTACGAGTTTATAAAGAAATTATCTACAGCTTAAAATGGATGGCTAATATGGCCCAAAGGACCAGCTAAAGCGACATGTATACCAGAAAACCGGGTGAACAACAAGCAGACATCAAACGGGAGTGGATTGCAGGTTTTTCTGTACTCTATTCATGGAACCTGTTGACAGAAAGTGCGTTGGGAATTATTTTTGCCCTGATTCAACATACAGTCTGATACAGACAAATGGAGTTCTATTGTTATTTCTTGTCTAATTTCAGATAGGTAGCTAACCCCGGTAAACGGGAAGTAAGCCAGGATAAGTGCCTTGGTGGTCACTTTAAGTTTCCATTTTCAATACACTCTCCAGATTTCTTGTTTTATATACCCCTCAAGGGGGTATTGAACTGAATGACAGGAAATCTGGAGTAAGGCACTAATACGTAAGTTCCGCAATGTAATAGGTGAAAAAAAAATGCCAGTTTATGAGTACGAATGTCAGGAGTGTAAAAAGGTCTTTGAAGTTCAACAAAAAATTTCTGACAAACCGCTGAGCGATTGTCCCGAATGTCAGGCACCGGTGAAAAAACTTATGTCCATGAGTTCTTTCCAGTTAAAAGGCGGTGGTTGGTATGCCGACGGTTATTCCAGTACTGCCAATGGTTCTACAAAAAAAGCTGAGCCCGCCAAACCTGAGCCCGCCAAACCTGAGCCCGCCAAACCTGCTACCCCTTGTCAGAGCGGTGCCGGCTGTAAAGGTTGTCCTGCTGCCACTGCTGCTTAGATTTTCATTTTCCGCCTCGACCTCGTTTTTTATGAGGATGGTTCGGAAATGATGGCCATTGCGTCTCCATAGGAAAAGAAACGATACTGCTCTTTGATTGCTTTTTTATAGCAGTCAAGGAGGGTTTCTCTGCCACACAGGGCGGATACCAGAAACATCAGGGACGAGTCCGGAAGATGGAAGTTGGTAATTAAATTATCGATTACCTTGAACTGAAAGCCGGGGTAAATGTACAGGTCGCACCAGTCTTCGATTGCTTCAAGACGGCCTGTCTTTTTTGCACCGTATTCCAGGGCTCTGACTGTGGTGGTACCCACAGCCCAAATCTTGCCCCCTCTTTTTTTCGTCAAGGCAATTTTGTCGACTGTCTCCTGTGAGATACTGAGATATTCCCGGTGTATCTGATGGCGGGTGATATCTGTTTCCCGCACCGGAGCAAAGGTACCATAGCCGACATGCAGGGTGACCTGGCCAAGTAAGGTGCCTTGTTCGGTGATGCCTCTCAGCAGTTCGTCGGTGAAGTGAAGTCCGGCTGTTGGGGCAGCAACCGCACCTGGTTGGCTGGCATAAACGGTCTGGTAGCGGTGTACATCTTCGGTAGTGCAGCCGTTTTTCCTGGAGATATACGGTGGCAGAGGCACCTGGCCGGAACGTTTCAAGGTCTCCGCCAAGCCGAGCAATTGGTCGTACTGGAGGCTCAGTTTTAGCTTGCCGTCCTCAAGATCCTCAATGACCGTGCAGGACAGCATTTCGTTAATGGTGATTTTTGCCCCTGTCTTAGGTCGTTTTGATGATTTGATCAGACCGTTTGTGACTGCGGTGCCACTGTTTTTATTCTCGATGACTGGAAACTCCAGCAGAAAAACTTCTGCCTTGCCGCCTGTCTCCTTCTGGCCCAGAAGTCTTGCCGGAAAAACCCGGGTATCGTTGACCACCAGCATATCCTCTTTTCCAATGAACCTGCCAATATCACTGAAACGACAATGTTGCGGTTCATTGTTGCCGGGATGGACAACCATAAGCCGGGAGTTGTCCCGTTTCTCTGCGGGATGTTGGGCAATGAGCTGTTCGGGAAGGTGATAGTTATAGGAACTTAGGGTAAGATCTTCTTGCATGATGCTCTGGGCTCTGGGCTCTGGGTTCTGGGGTTCAGGGAGAAATGACGTGCTATGCACTGTGACAATGCATTAACTTAAATTATGCGTTAAAATTGTTATCTGTAATCTTTTGCCTTTTGTCGGGTTGCCTGAATCTGCTCAAAGGAGGGAATATAATCCATTCGTCATCGCTTACACGTTTACCTACACGTTTACACATTGAGGAGCTGTTGTAAATACCATGATTCTTGTTGTTGCTGCAACTGAAATAGAAATGGCACCGTTTCTTGCCCAGTCAGCTGAGTTGCCTGGGGGCGATTGTACCTGCCGGACCCTGATAACAGGGGTCGGTCCTGTTGAAACTGCACTTCGCCTTACCAGATTCTTATGTGAAAGCGGGGAACAGTTTGACGCCGTTATTCATTTTGGCGTCGGAGGTGCATATATCCTGCCTGAAAAGAGCCGTCAACCGGAACTCCTGGATATCTGCCTTGCAGAACATGAGGTTGCAGGAGACTTCGGAATCTGTCTAGGAGAGTCAATGGAGTATCTGGACACCACCCTTACCGGAGAGATCGTCTATAAGATGGATGGGTCTCTGCTTAAGAGATGCCGGACTATTTTTGATCGGCTTGGGACCAATTATCACCCAGGAGTATTCATCACAGTGAATGGTATAACCGGTACCAGTACCCGCGGAGAAATCTTGCAGTCCAGGTGGAATGGGCTCTGCGAAAATATGGAAGGTGCTTCCGTTGCCCGGGTGTGCAGAGAATTTAACCTGCCGTGCGCTGAGCTGCGCTGTATCTCGAATTATGTGGAGGACCGGAATCCCTCAACCTGGCGTTTACAGGAAGCATGTTTAAAAGCGGCGCATACGGCGATACAGCTTGTAAAAGGATTAACAATATGACAGAAAATCTTTCCCTGGGTTTCTCACCCTGTCCTAATGATACCTTTATCTTCTATGGTCTTGTTCATAACAAGATTGAACTACCCGAAGTAACATTTGCTGAGCCGGTTTTAGAGGATGTGGAAAAACTCAACCTGTGGGCTTTGGCCAAAAAGCTTGATGTCACCAAGCTTTCTTTTCATGCCCTGGGACACGTGCTGGATGAATATTGTGTGCTATCTGCGGGCAGTGCACTCGGCAGAGGCTGCGGGCCTCTCCTTGTGGCTGGCTCTGTTACATCCTTTGATGAGTTGAGAGAAAAGACAATTGCCATCCCCGGAAAACTGACGACTGCCGCGATGTTGCTGAAGATGTTTCTGCCGGACTGTCATCGGTTGGTGGAGATGCGGTTTGACCAAATCATGGGGGCGATAAGTGATGGCCATGTGGATGCGGGAGTTATAATACACGAATCCCGTTTCACCTACGCTGAGCAGGGACTGTTTTGTTTACAGGATCTGGGACAGTGGTGGGAAAAAAACACCGGACTGCCGATACCGCTTGGTTGTATTGCTGCCCGAAGAAGTCTCGGCAGAGACAGGATCAAGGCCATCGATCGAGCCATCAGGGCCAGTGTTGAGTATAGTTTTGCGCATCCGGACCATTGTTTGCCGTATATTACCAGCAAAAGTCAGGAGCTGGAGCCGGAGATTGTCCGTAGCCATATCCAGTTATATGTGAATGAGTTTTCAAGAGATTTGGGCAGGGAAGGGCAAGCTGCTATCAAAGCCTTCATGGATCGGGGCCGTCAGGCCGGGGCTCTGCCGGAGAGTACGTTGGAGTTGATGATCGGATAGTTCAGGGGAGTCTTTGAGCAACGTGTGCAAAGGGGTGTAACGTGGAGAATATCAGCACGCTTCCAGATCTGCCTGTTTATAAGATTTCCGGCAGTACTGAGGGGCGGCGAGAAGAGTTTGTAGAACGATTGATGGCTGAACTGGAACGGCGATCAATTTGCAGCGTTTTTTTGAATCGGACAAGATGCCGAAATCGGTATGTGGTTCGATCCATGGCAAAACTGTATGACCTGGTCATCTGCGATGCCGGGATTGATCTTTCGGCAGAGCAGATCCAGATTGGAAGCCATGAGGAATGGGGGCAGGACAGCCTTGTCTGGAGTGGAGCCGACGATTTGGCAATAGTGGAATGTACCGACCGGCTCGTCGGAAAGCTGGATGAACTTGTGCGCCAGACTCCGGTTTGGGGCTGTATTCTGATCGGCGGCAAAAGTTCCAGAATGGGACGGCCAAAGCACCTCATAGAAGACGAGAATAAAGCTACGTGGCTGGAGCGAACGATAGACATCCTTCGTCCCCTGGTGGATGGGCTGGTTATTTCTGGAGCGGGGGTGCTTCCTGAAACGCTTACCGACATTGATCGTCTGACAGATATTCCCGGTGTGGTGGGTCCATTGACGGGGATTCTTGCCGCCAGCCGATGGCAACCAACAGTGACATGGCTGCTCGTCGCCTGCGATATGCCCCATATAACAACCGAGGCGGTACAGTGGCTTCTCACCGGTCGTCGTGCCGGTTGCTGGGGACGGGTTCCCCGATTAGACGGGAGAAAACATTGTGAACCGCTTTTTGCCTGGTACGATTTTCGTGCAGCGCAACTTTTTGAGGAACAACTCTCTGACGGAAATTTACGAATCGGCGGTGCGGCTTCTCACCCCAAAATCGATAATCCGGTGATACCGGAGTCATTGCACTACGGGTGGCAAAATATCAATACGCCGGAACAGTTGAAAACAGTATTTCGGACAACACCTCACCTGGCCCACCGATCATGGAGACTGCAGCAATGAACATTAACCCTGCATCATCCCCTCTTCATATCATCCACGAAGACTCACACCCAATTATTGGACTGATTCCGGCAGCGGGTCTCGCTAAAAGGCTGAGTTTGCACAGTGGCAGCAAAGAAATGCTACCCATTCAGACCGGCGCTCCCAATGCCTCGCCCCGTGTTGTCAGTGAGTTCCTGCTTGAGCAGATGGTCGGTGCTGGTTGTCAACGAGCGTTCTTCATATTACGGCCTGGCAAGTTCGATATTATTGAGCATTTCAATAACGGAGCCAACTTCGGTTTGCCGATAGGCTATCTTCTGATGGATGCTCCGTATGGCCCACCATTTACTATCAGTCAGGCTTTCCCCTTCATTGAAGGTGCATCCGTCCTGACCGGCTTTCCGGATATACTGATGGATCCTCCTGATGTCTGTGAACAAATTGTTCTGAAACTGCGCAAATCTCAAGCCGATGTTGTTTTAGCGACATTTCCTTGCGGCCCTGAGCACGGATGTGACCTTGCCGAGGTCGACTCTCAAGGCCATATTGTCAAAATAGTACCAAAAGAATACAATCCTGTTTGGCGTGATGACAGCCGAACCTGGCTGGCTGCTGCCTGGCGGTACCCATTTACCACGTTTTTTTCCGATATTGTTCAAAAACTTAGGACTGAAGTGGACTCAATGCCAGCCAATAGCAATCCAGAATGGCCATTGGGCATCATATTGGTGGAGGCATTAAAGGCTGGCATGACTCTCGAAACAGTGCATTTCAAAAAGGGGCGCTTTCTGGACATTGGGACACCAGAACGCCTGGCTCAAGCCAGTGCATTTATAGCAATGAATAATGAACACTAACACACCACTTTCGAAAATATCACCAATCAGTTTTTGGCTGGTGCCCGCCAATCCCTGCCAACGAATGTTGGCAACGCTTATCAACCAGCTGGCCGGTACATACGGTGCTCCCCGCTTCATGCCCCATGTTACGTTATTGGCCACCGAATTGGCACAAGATGAATCACCGTTGCAGGTTCTGGAATCTGCGACCAAAGGAATCCGTCCTCTTGAGCTTGAGTTACTTGGGGTGGACCATGATGCTGATCGCTTCAAATCGGTTTTCATCCAGCTGAACTCCGAACCGATAATGCCACTGAACTCTGCTCTTCGTGCTTCCTGCCGGCACCCTGGTGACTACCAGTTTGACGCCCACCTGAGTCTTCTTTATCGCGAACTGCCACTTATTGAAAAGTTGTCGTTAATCTCAGACCTGCAACTGCCCCAGGGCCCACTTTATTTCGACTCTGTCGTTGCTGTAAGACCGGGGTACGATCAGAGCAGTTTTGATGATGTAGAGCAATGGCGCTTTGTGGCTCATGCCAGACTGACTGCTATTTAGTGCCTTACCCCTCAGGGGGGCACTAAACTGAGTACTCCTGAAAGCCTATAATAAAAAAGCATAGCGGGATGCATTTCTGGGCGCGAGGGTATTTTGTGTCAACAGTCGGGACCGATGAAGAGATTGTTCGGGCATACATCCGCGATCAAGAAAAAGAGGATAAACGCGTAGAGCAACTCTCGCTATTCAAATAGGCAACCACCGAATGGTGGTCAGTTAATATTTTGATAACACCGCTTTGAGCGGTCCCTATTTTAGAGCCACCGGTTTTACCGGTGGATATTTACTTCTTCAGTTGTAACGGAATCTATTTCCCTGGCAGGGTAAGTCCTTAAACTTTCCAAGGAGAAACTTGTAATTTTGATGGTATTGTTTCTGGAATTGATTTTATGGTATTGTAGGCAGAAATTAATAGCTTCTGAGATTTTCATGGTGGTCCTCCCTCGTTAAATTTTAACAGACCTATTCATGCCTATCCGGATGTTACACATAAACTTTTTCAAACTATCGTTTTCTATAGAGAATTTGGCATCAAAACATATTTGAAGCATTAAGTTTCGAAAACCTGTGTTTTCAATAAGTTATACCATCTTAATTAAATATTATGTGTCTAAACCGGATAGGCATGCATAAACCTATTAAAGGGATCAGTTGTCTTGTAAGAAAATATGATGAAATCTTATGCCGTAAGGTTATAAAATGATCTAACCATGAAAAAACAGGGACGCTATTCTACATCAGGTTTGGTCGAAGATCAGTATATGCCTGGATCAAACGGCAAGGTTTTGAGAAAT
>WTAT01000194.1 GCA_013139415.1 Desulforhopalus sp. | reverse complement strand
CTTCTTCTTTCAACTGGTTGTAAGCATTAAGAGTAATGGGGAAGTAACCAGTTTCTTTATGCCAGTACATTTGCATTTCATTACCTGCAAGAAATTCCAGGAATGCTGCAACACCTTCATACTCTTTCTTGGTGTGTCCATTAAGAACCCAAAGAGAGGCACCACC
This sequence comes from Desulforhopalus sp., assembly GCA_013139415.1. GTDB lineage: Bacteria > Desulfobacterota > Desulfobulbia > Desulfobulbales > Desulfocapsaceae > Desulforhopalus_A. The sequence continues at coordinate 4,459 of WTAT01000194.1, read as the reverse complement.
GATGATGCTGTTTTGTGGATTCTTCATTGAAGCTTCAACAGGAAGCGGAGCTGCGTCCCATTTGAAATCGCTCACTGCTTTTTTGAGCTTGGCGATTCCACTTACAGAATCAATATAAACAGCTGCATTTTGAGCTATGAATTCTGATTTTGGTCCCTGGTATTTCTGGCCGCCATACATAAAGCGCTTATCGCCGGCCCACTCTTTGAGTCTTTCTATGTGCCCAACAACAGAAGGGTTATTAATCAAGAGTTCGCAATCAAGGCCTTGATAGCCATTTGCTTTACTTGCAAAAGCAACATTATGAATGGCGCTGTAGTTCTCAATTTGTGTCCACGACTGCCAGGCAGTTACCATCCCAGCAGGAGAAATGCCACCATCGACGAGCTTTTTGGTGATCTCTCCAAGTTCATCCCAGGTAATCGCTTCAGTTTTTGAAAGAGGAGCTATCCCTGCCTTTTCAAACATACTGACGTTGTAATACATGATTGGGGTGGAGGAATTAAAAGGCATGGACATTAAATTGCCATCAGCGTCCATATAATAAGAGAGCACGGCTTGCAGATAATTTGACCAATCTATTTTATAACCAGCTTCACTCATCAGTTTATGTACTGGGTAAATAGCACCTGACTGCATCATGGTCTGGGTGCCAACCTCAAAAACCTGGAGAAGATGTGGCTGTTTTTTTGCTCTGAAGGCCGCAACCCCGGCATTCATAACTTCGTCGTAATTACCTTTATTGGTACCGACCACAACATATTCTGACTGTGATTCATTGAATTTTTGAATCATAGTGTCAACAACTTTACCTCTGGCGCTTCTCATAGCATGCCACCAATTGATGGTCACAGGCTCTGCACATACCGCAGCAGGAAAAGCAAGGCACATTCCTACAACCACAACTACAGCCAATCGGGTCAATTTCATGGTGTTCCCTCCGGATGAATAATTAGTGCCTTACAGATTGTTTTCGTTCATAAAAAACAAGAAAAATAATCTGCATAAGGCACTTATACCCCCTTGTGGGGTGTTAGAAACAACTTGCCCTTGAAAAAGGGTAGCCAAAGAGCATAAAAAAAGTACATATGTCTTGTTGGAAATAGTAAGTAATGGAATGAGTCAAGTTAAAGTTTTGTTATTAAAAAAGTGTTGTACTCTCCAATTAATTGATGTTTCTTGAGCGATGAAAAAAAAATAATGCTCCACTTCAAGATTTAAGAAAAACGGTGACTTCAAAAATGACAGAACTACGGTTTAATAATGTAATTAAAAGATATGGCAAGGTTGAAGTGGTCCATGGAATTAACCTTGATGTTATGGATAAAGAGTTTCTTGTCCTTGTGAGCCCATCCGGTTGTGGAAAATCTACCCTTCTTCGTATGATTGCCAGCCTTGAAGAGATCTCTGAAGGTACCATCTCTATGGATGACCAGGTCATAAACGATCTCGCTCCCAAGGATCGTGGTCTGGCTATGGTTTTTCAGAACTACGCGCTCTACCCACACATGAACGTCTACGAGAATATGGCCTTTGGCCTGAAGCAGAGAAAAACACCAAAGCCGGAGATACAGGAGAGAGTACAAAGTGTTGGAGAGATCCTTGGTTTAGGGGATCTCCTGCTACGGAAACCACACGAGCTTTCCGGCGGACAACGCCAGCGTTGTGGCCATGGGCAGGGCTATGATTAGAAAACCATCTGTTTTTCTCTGATGAACCTTTATCAAATTTAGATGCAAAACTTCGCCTCCAGATGAGAGCGGAAATAAAAATGCTTCATCAACGAGTTAAGTCAACCATGGTTTATGTCACCCACGATCAGGTTGAAGCAATGACTCTTGCCGACAGGATTGTTGTTCTTAAAGATGGTTACATTGAACAGGTGGGCACGCCGCTGGAGCTGTTTTTAAAACCAGCCAATGTTTTTGTGGCAGGCTTTATTGGTACGCCACCGATGAATCTCTTAGATTGTAAAATAGAAAAAGAGAACGAGCAGGATTGGTTAGTCTTTTCAGGTGGTCTCCGTATTCCTGTGCCACAAAAAGAGGGCGCTACTCATGGCGACAAACAGGACGTTGTCATGGGGCTTCGAATGGAAGAAATTACCCTTGCCAGTGAAAAAAACTCATTTCCAAATGAATGGATATTCCCCGGCGTAGTTAAGGTTGTTGAACCGCTTGGCAATGAAAATCACCTGCACATTGAAATAAGCGGTGAAAAATTTGTTGCCCGTTGTGAAGGTCGCAAAGTTGTAAAAGCTGGGGAAAAGATCAATGTTGCCTTTAACCTCGAACAACTCCATATCTTCGATGCCAAAACCACCAAGGTTATTTATCAAGGAAATTGAAGCGTGATTGGTGGAGCTTGGAAGGGTGAGCTTGGAAGGGTGAGCTTGGATGGGTGAGCTAGAACTAAATATGCTGGGTACTGTCTTTCTTCTATGGTTTTTCCCCAGTCTGGCCACTTTATGACAACCCTTCTTCCGTAAAATTCATGGCTGCGAAGGAGATCACTGCTCCGCCTATGCAGCTGAATAAAATCACCTTGCGTGGCCCAAAATAATCCGAAAGCCAGCCCAACGGATATTGGAACAGAAAACCACCGAGAATAAGTGTACTCATAAAGAGTGGTATATCTTTAACTGATAAACCAATGTTGGTGGTGTAGACAGCCCCCATTCCGAAGAATGTACCTATGGGCATTCCTGTGATAAACATGCCAAGTACGCAGAGGGGTGACACGCGGTAAAGCTGTAAAAACGCCAACGTTTTCAGGCACCTCGGTCTTTGGGGCGCGTGTCGTTGATAAAAGTATAGGGATCACGGCCAAACTGATCAGAAGGGATACCAGTACGAATAGCCCAAAACCGGAAGGGGTGGGAAAGGTTCAGCAGCATTTGTCCACCCGCCATCCCACCAAGGGAGCCCAGCAGTTGGAAATAACACTTAACATTTTTTCTAATAAATCTTTTTTGGAAAATTGTTAATTTTTATTGTGAAAAATCTCTCCAAAGAGAATTCATCAAAATTGGGCAATGTCTGTCCTTATTGAGAATTAAGCTCATTAAAGGATAATAATTGAATAGGGTAGTAATTGAAAAAGCGATAACCAAATTCTAGCCTTTCTATCAAAAAATTCAAAAAGGATTGGCCAAATTTTCGGAAGAACAAGTTTTTACAAAGTAAAAACTGTGTAGCACTGCCTTTTTGCTCTCAGAAAAATATCGTCATAATTAAGCAGGGAATTGTTCTTGGGAAACCTTGCCGAGGTTGTTTCTTATACTACAGCGATATCTCGATTAAACTCAAAATACGGTATTTTTTAACATTGATATCAACGGGTTCATTAATGTCATTAAACGAAACACCACCGATCGCGGAGGTCTTGTTGGTCAATGTGTTGCTGTAATGATAATATGGTTACCATGTTGTACATATTGGCGATCTTCATGAGTTAGGTTGGGGCCTGAGGGTAAGGTGACATGTTATAATTATGAGATAGTAAACAAAGATAGATGCTGGCGAAATTCCAAGTGGATTAATTTTTGTTTAAACCTTGAAAAAACTATTGGGCATTATTATATATGTAGCAAATAATATGAATATTATTTGAAAATACACCTGCATTTTAATTAAAGGGGATTAAAAATGAATGATTTTTTGAGGATTATTACCCACGCCCGTCGTTTTAAAAGTGCTATCAAAGAATTAGGTATTGAGCAATTGGAAGAAGTTAAAATTAAACTTCAAAAAATCATTGATGATCGAATTGTCGAAGAAGAGGCTGCAAGAATCGAAAACGCAGAAAGGTTCGAAAAAATTCGCAAGTATCGTGAAGCGTTAGCTGCAGATGGTATTGATCCTGATGAATTGCAAGATGCATCTTCTGAGAAACAGGGTAGACGAGCACCGCGCCAGCCGAAATATGAGATTTGGAATGAAGCGGGAGAACATATTACCTGGACCGGCCAGGGGCGTATGCCTAACGTTTTTAAAGCCCGTATTGAAACTGGGGAAAGTATCGATACCTTTCTGATTGACCAGTAAGTCTGAAGAGTAAAAAAAGGTCTTTTCGTCTCAGCTGAAAAGACCTTTCCCCGCCATTCCATCTCCGAATAGAACCGTTTAATACAAGTACTGCTCAGTACATCCGTATTTAATTTTTTTGTCTAACCCCGGTAAACGAGAAAGTAAGCCGAGATTCTTTTCAATACCCCTTGAGGGGTATAAGTGCCTCGAAGGTCTCTCTATGTTCGCTATCTGGTGCTGGCATTAACTCTCTGATTTGAATAGCACTGATAGTTTTCTTGTTTTTCTTTACAGCTTTTACGGAGTAAGGCACTAAAAAAACAGTAACACCGAGAATATTATTGTAGCTTATCAGTTCGCACCAGGAGTCTGTAATCTGATTCATCTGGGTGGGTTTCTCTTTTTTTTGTCCATGTTTTTCAAAAGTCTGG
>WTAT01000356.1 GCA_013139415.1 Desulforhopalus sp. | reverse complement strand
CGATGTGTTGAGTAATACCACCGGCTTCCCCTTCTGCAACATCTGTTTTCCGAATAGCATCAAGGATGGAAGTTTTTCCGTGATCGACGTGGCCCATTACCGTCACAACCGGCGACCGTGACTTTTGCAACCCACCTTCCTCTGATTCGTTGAGAATCTGCATCCCCAGTTCTTCTGTGATTCCCTGCTCAACCTCATAATTGAAATCGGCGGCAATGAGTATAGCTGTTTCGGTATCAACGGATTGGTTGATGTTGGCCATCACTCCCAGTCCCATCAGTTTGGCTATAACATCACTGGCTTTAATTTTCATCCGCAGGGCGAGATCACCAACAGTAATAGTGTCATACACTTTAAACCGTTTTTTACTGGCTTTCATCTCAGATGGTGGGGAAACTACCTTCGATGCTTTTCTACTTTTTCTCCCACGTCGTCCACCTTCCCGTCCCTGATAGTCTGGAGTAAAATGGGTGAATTTTACATTCTTTTGCCCCTTCTTTCCTGCCCGACGAGAATCAACAGGCTTATCATCTTTTACGGCAGCACCTTTTTTACCTTTTTTCTTGAATCGCGCACTATCATTAGCAGCAGGAGCGACAGGCGCTCTCGTGGGTGCAGGAGCAGGTCGTCTCGGTTGGACAGGCCTGGACCCTTTTTTCTTTACCGGGCGTGATGGTCTTTCCTCTACCTTTGGCAGCTCGATGGTACGTACTACCCTGGCCATCGGCTTTCTCTGCATCGCTTGCTTTTCTTTCTTTTCAGGCTGACTTGCAGTCTCTTTCTTAACGCCACCCTTTAGTTCCGCTACTGCATCAGCAGGGGGAGCAGGTAGATCGGCAGGTGTAATATTTGTTATCTCACTGGCCGGCTCTTCTTTGGTCTCTGTTTCCTTAACTGCTTCTACCTTCTGTTCAACTACAGTATCGGATTCTATTGCCTGGGTTTCTTCCGATGTGGCGGTTGCGGTTTTGTCAGTGACAGTTTGCGCTACTTCTGCGTCCGGACCTTCCTCTGGAAGAGAACTCTCTTTGGGTTGCTCCTCCATAACAATGGCATTGTCAGAAGCCTCATGAAGCACCTCCTCTGTTTTTTCAGAGACCAGGTCGCCTTCCGGTTGCACTTCTGGCTGGGCTTCTGGAATGTCCTCAATGACTTTAGCTTTCCGTCTTATTACCGTTGCTCTACGCCGTATTACGGTTGGACCATGCTTATCGCTATCAATACGCTTTTCAACAAGTTCAGTATTGGCCGATTTCAGAATAGTATTCCGGATCGTTTCAGCTGTTTCGTCGTCAACAGATGAACTATGACCTTTGATATCAAAGCCAAGTTCAATCAGTTTATCCGTCAAAGCTTTACTGCTCATGCCGGCCTCCTTGGCCAACTCATAAACCCTGATTCTGCTCATTCTTTACTCCCGTATTGCATCGCAACAGTCATTTCATCCATCAATTACCAGGTGACCGCATCCACCCGACCTTTAATGAATCATTTTAAATCTCTTTGTTCAAAGACGAAACAATCTTTTCCACTTTTTTTTCTTGTCAAGTAAGAGCCGAAAACATTGCTCATCCTTACAACAATAGGCGCCCCTTCCCTCCAGCAATTGCTTGGGGTCGGGCTCCACCATTTCATTTTTCCAGACAAAACGCTGCAGCGAGTGTTTCGGTTTTTTCATGCCACATGAACAACAGGTTCGTAATGGTTCTGTCATTCGTCAGATTTCTCGACGGCTCCCGTCTCTGCCGTCCCTTCATCTTCACTCACAGTTCCAACAACAGATTCGTCTTCTTCACCAATGACAGCATCTGGTGATTCAATCTTGGGTTCATTCGTTTCAGCGATAATCTCCTCCTGCGGTTCTTCTTTCGCCACAAAGGGATTTACCTTCGCTTCCTCTATCAACCGGGCTGCGAATTCTTCATCAATGGCCCGTATTACTATGAGATCATCAATGCTTTTTTCGGCTAATACAGCTGTTGAAAAAATATTTTTACCCAGTAACTGGTCTGCCAATGATTCATCCACCCCCTGTAACTTCAACAGAGACTGGTACCCCTCATCTGACAGGTTATTATATCGCTGTTCGCTTTTTACATCTATGCGCCAACCTATTAATTTCGAGGCAAGTCGAACATTCTGGCCCTGTCGGCCAATAGCAAGGGAAAGCTGATCGTTAGGAACAACAACGAGTAAGGAATTTGCATCCTCATCAGCCATGACCATACTAACGTGAGCGGGAGCCAGAGCATTGTAAACATATTTGGCAGGATCAGGGCTCCAGGTAACGATATCAATTCGTTCACCTTGCAGCTCCTGCACAACGTTTTGTACTCTAGATCCCTTCATACCAACACAGGCACCTACCGGATCAACGTCTCCCTCGGAAGAACTAACGGCTATTTTGGCACGAAATCCAGGCTCCCTGGCAACACCCATGACCCGGACAATCCCTTCGGCCATTTCCGGAACTTCCATGTGAAACAGCTTACCAAGAAACTCATCACAAGTTCTGGACAGAATAAGCTGAGAATCACGGCTTGTCTGCCGAACCTCTTTCAGATACGCCCTTATCCGATCACCCTGTTTAAAAGAACGCTTTGGAATCTGTTGATCCTTAGGCAAAATCGCATCGGTACGACCAAGGTTGACTATCATGTTTCCACGTTCAAAACGCTGAACTATACCGCTTACAACCTCACCTACACGATCCTTAAACATATCATAAATGACTTCCCGTTCAGCATCCTTCATTCGGTGGATAATAACCTGCTTGGCAGACTGCGCTGCTATCCTGCCCAGGTCAGTGATATCTTCCATTTTTTCACCGAGCTCATCACCAATCTGTACTTCAGCGTCGAGCTTTCTGGCTTCATCATAAGAGATCTCGGTCTGCTCGTCCTCAGCCTCTTCAACAACTATTCTGAACTGGAAAACCTCTACTTCACCAAATTCCTCATTATACCTAACTTCCATGTCTCGACGGCTGCCAAATTTTTTCCTGGCAGCAGACTGGACCGCCTCTTCGATGGCCTCTATCAGTAATGTTTTATCAAAACCTCGATCTCTACTGATCTGGTCGATTATGCGTTTCAAATCTGACAGCATTCTCTTACCCCGTCATTATGACTTTCAACTCCGACATGCGGAGAACATTGCATTGTTCAAAAAATATGGGCCCGTCCTGCTCAGATTGCCAACCTGGCCTTATTTATCATTTCAAAAGAAAACAGCATGGAACGACCATTTTCAAGTTTCAGGTGTATCTGATCATCAACAACCTCTTCAATTACACCCTCAAACACCTTCTCGCCATCGATTGCATTATGTACTCGAACCCTGGCCTTCTTTCCGCAATACCGTCGAAATTCATCCGCTGACCTGAGCGGTCTTTCCAAACCGGGAGAAGACACTTCTAAATTGTATGCATGATCGATACAATCTTCCACATCAAGATAGCGGCTTATTTCACGACTGACATCACTGCAATGGTCTAGTGTCACGCCTGTTTCCGAATCAATAAAAACACGAAGGACCCACCCTTGCCCATCCCGGAGAAACTGAACATCAAAAAGTTCAAGCTCCATAGAGGACAGCAGGCTTTGTAAGAATTCCTGCACTTTATCGACAATTAATTCACTCATTACTCCTACCCCAACCACTCCTGCCTCGCAGCCCGAAGGAATAGTTCCTTTTCAAAAACAACTGCAACGACCTATATGCGGACATAAAAAAAAGCGGGCAAAGCCCACTTCCAAAAAACCATCCCACTACTGAAAAGCAACGGGATGTATAAGCAAAAAATCCCAAACTTGATCGAAAGACCAGCAAAAGACCTGCAAAGAAGTCCACCGGAAACGATTTCATATCAAAGCAGAAAACAGATTACCCGACGCGGAAAGAAACCATATTCCACAAGTATTGTCAAGCCGAAAGGCACCACTGGCACTCCACTTAACTCAGAATCATGAAGACTTAATTGGTTCTTGTCGCGTTACAACTGCTACCTGCTGTCATTATAACATATTACTCCGTAGCATATTGCTCCGACAAAACATGCCAAACTGACTTTAACCACCATCATACCATTGAATTACGGGGTTTACCTTGACTGGAATACTTCAGTTTTATTATGTAAATCCAATTAACTGCCTTAATGAAAGCCTTATTTCAATCCGTGATTGTATTTTCTAAAGCCTAAGTAAAATATGAAAAATTCTATTTGACAAACAACGGTTGTACCTTTATTTAAACCTCTGTTCCAATTACCTTCCAACGTTACACAATTTACTGCGTCTCAGGTCAACAGCATTCACATCTCACTGTAATTTGGCACAAAATCCGACATTACTTATAAGGTTTTGTTGATGGAACACTACTACACAACACTACTACACAACACTACTACACAATACCACATAGCTATTGACTCCGACCTGGCTGAACCGTTTACTTAACCTGATCAACATTCAAATTCATGACAGACAAAACTCTCATAATTGCCGAAAAACCAAGTGTTGCTGCTGATTTAACCAAAGTACTTCCCGGCAAATTCAAAAAAGAAAAAACCCATTTCGAAGGAGATAAATTCATCGTCTCCTATGCCATTGGCCACCTTGTTTCCATCTGTTATCCAGAGGAAATTGATCCGGCATATCAGAAATGGGATATGGGTAATTTACCCATCCTGCCAGATACCTTTCCCCTCAAAGGCCTTGCAGGCACTAAAGGGCAGCTGAATGCTCTGCAGAAACTGATCCGGCGTAAGGATGTCACAGAAATCATCAACGCCTGTGATGCTGGTCGCGAAGGCGAGTTAATTTTTAAATATATTATTAAATACGTCTGGAACAAGTCCGTCGCTAAAAAATCATTTAAACGGTTATGGCTGCAGTCAATGACGGGAGACTCAATCAAAAAAGCATTTGAATCATTACGGGAAAACGAAGAATTGCTTCCACTTGAAGATACCGCACTCTGTCGTTCGGAATCTGACTGGCTGATTGGGATAAATGCGACAAGGGCTCTGACCGGCTTCAATTCCCGCCGAGGGGGTTTTTTCCTTACTCCCTGCGGCAGGGTGCAGACGCCCACCCTGTCACTGCTTGTCAAACGTGAACGTTCCCGCCTCGAGTTCATTTCCCGCCCGTACTGGAACCTGCTTGCGCATTTCACCTTCAACGACGAATCCTATGATGGAAAATGGGTAGACGTTAGCTTTATTAAGGATCCTGAAGATCCTTATAAAAGAGCGGACAGAATCTGGAAAGTCGAAGATGCCGATGCCATCATAGCTAACTGCACCGGTAAAGCCGCTACCATAGAAGAAAAGAGTAAAAGAACCACACAGGGCTCGCCCCAACTCTACGATCTTACTTCTCTTCAGAGGGAAGCCAATTCACGATTTGGCTTTTCAGCAAAAAACACGCTGGGAATAGCCCAAGCCCTTTATGAAAGACATAAAGTACTGACCTATCCCCGAACCGACAGTAAACATTTACCTGAAGACTATGTTACCATCGTTAAAGACACCCTGAAGAGTCAATCAGATTGGAAGCTTGGCAAATTTGCCAGGGAAGCACTGGATAAAAATTACGTTCGTCCCAATAAGCGTATTTTCAATAACGCTAAAATCTCCGATCACCATGCCATCATCCCTACAATCCTACTGCCTTCAGATCTATCGGAACCTGAATTTAAAATTTACCAGATGGTGACACAACGTTTCTTGGCGGTGTTTTTTCCGCCGGCAGTATTTCAGAACACCAAACGATATTCTTACGTTCAACAAGAGACCTTTATAACCGAAGGAAAAATTTTGCTTGAGGCTGGCTGGAAAGCAATTTACGGAACGACTGGGGGAGAGGGCCAAGACAAAATCATTGCCCCTGTGCCCCAAGACGCCTTGATATCCTGTAGCAATGTTGAAAAGGAAGACCACGACACAAAGCCACCGGCACGATTCAACGAGGCAACTTTACTCTCGGCCATGGAAAATTCTGACAAATTGGTCGAAGATGATGACCTTGCCGATGCAATGAAAGAACGTGGCCTCGGCACTCCCGCAACCAGAGCTGCCATCATTGAGAAGCTTATCAAGGAGAAATATGTTGTTCGTGAAGGAAAAGACCTGACACCTACCGGCAAGGCCTTTGAGCTTTTGGCCCTGCTTGAAGCCATGAAAATAGAAGTCCTCGCCTCTCCCGAAATGACCGGCGAATGGGAGTTCAAACTCAACCAAATCCTGAGAGGCGAACTCACCCGGGAAAAATTCATGGATGAAATCAGGTCGATGACCAGTCACATCATCGACCAGGTGAAAAATTTTGAAAACGACGAGGTACGTCAGGAAGCGCCTTTCAGTCCCGTCAACAACATCCGTATTTTCAATTCCCCCACTGCCTATATTTCAGAAGATCAAAAGATAAGTATTCGCAAGATACTTGGCGGTCGCATGTTGGCCGAGCCTGAGGTTGTTGCCCTGCTTCAGGGTGAGACCATCGGGCCATTCAGCGATTTCAGATCAAAAAAAGGTAAGCTTTTCACGGCTTCAGTTCGACTTACCAATAATAAAATTGAGTTTATGTTCGCCGACTCAAATGCTGATCTTGATATTGATGCCATAAAACAGAGCATTTCTCTTGGCAATTCTCCTGTTGACGGAACCAAGGTATTTGGCGCCCCAATGGCGTTTATGTCTGAATCTGCTCTCGACGGTGAGAAAAAAGGTCTCAAAATCAGCAGGATAATCCTCTCCAAGGAAATAACCGAAGAAAATATCAGACAGCTCCTCTCGCAAGGCAGGACTGAATTGATTGAAGGTTTTATCTCCAAGAAAAAGAGGCCCTTTGATGCCTTTCTGGTTCTTGCAAAAAATGGTAAAGTAAGTTTTGAGTTTCCTCCGAGAAAATCAAAACGAAAAGAACAAAAAAATTGACAGCCCTGAGGTAAAAGGGAACAAATAATTATGAAACAAATAAAGAAAGAGTACCAGGATAAGACCGGCTACGAATTAGCACAAATTTGTGCTCAGGCAGCGCTTGACACCAAAGCAGAAGAGCTGGTTATTCTCGATGTACGTGGCCTGACCACCTTCACTGATTATTTTTTAATTATGAGCGGTAAATCAACTCGGCACGTTCAGGCCCTGGCAGAAACGATCGAAGCCAAATTCAGGTCAAAGCGGATAAAGACATCCAGCGCAGAAGGACTCCGGGAGGGGATGTGGGTTCTCCTGGATTTTGATGATATTGTGGTCCATATTTTTTACCATGAACAACGGAAATTTTATGACATGGAAGGGCTCTGGTCAGAAGGCAAACGCGTTGAAATAGAATCTACTCCCCAAGACTGAAGCCAACGTCAAAAATCTGTTGAACCAAATGAGATATAATTAGGATTATGCAATACTTAAGCACCAGGGGAGGAGTCTCCCCCATCCTGTTTACTGAAGCTGTCATGATGGGTCTTGCAGAGGATGGCGGGCTGCTCCTCCCTCGTACCATTCCCCGAATCGGCAGTGAAACCCTCAGTGCCTGGCAAAAAATGAGCTATGCCGAACTTGCCTTTGAGGTTATGTCAAGATTCGTCGATGATATTCCAAGCAGCGACTTGAAAGATATCATCAACCGCTCTTACACGACCTTTAATGCTGAGGGGGTTACCCCACTGGTTCATAAGGGAGGCCTGCACATCCTTGAGCTGTTCCATGGCCCCACGCTTGCTTTCAAAGATGTGGCCCTGCAGTTTCTTGGTAACCTTTTCGAGTATCTACTGGCTAAAAACCAATCGGTTCTCAATATCCTTGGCGCAACTTCGGGGGATACTGGATCTGCTGCGATATACGGAGTACGGGGGAAGGAAAGGATAAATATTTTTATCCTCCATCCACACCAACGGGTAAGCGCTGTTCAGGAAAAGCAGATGACCACAGTACTCGACGCCAATGTCTTCAATATCGCTATCCGTGGTTCCTTTGACGACGGCCAGACGATTATCAAGAAAATATTCAGTGACATTGATTTCAAAAACACATTCAATCTCGGCGCAATTAACTCCATTAACTGGGCCCGCGTTCTTGCCCAGGTTGTCTACTATGTCCACAGTTGCCTGCATGTCGCAATGCACGAAAAAGATTCGTCCGTTGATTTTGCCATTCCTACAGGTAATTTTGGTGATATCTTTGCTGGAATTATTGCCAAGAAAATGCTTCCCGCCGGAACTATCCGCCAGCTCGTACTGGCAACCAATGAAAATGACATCCTGACCCGCTTTGTCAATAGCGGTGATTACTCGCTTGGAGAAGTTAAAAGAACATCAAGCCCGTCCATGGACATCCAGGCCGCTTCCAATTTTGAGAGATATCTCTATTATCTAATGGACAGTGACGCTGCCCGCACAAAAGAACTGATGGAAGAATTTGCCCAAAACGGTAAAATTGATCTCTCCGGTTACCAGGATCAGATTCGTCGTGATTTTGTCGCCGCATCTATCTCCGAAACGGCAGTTGCAGAGACAATCAAATCTTTTTACGAAGAGTATGACTATATCCTTGACCCCCATACTGCGATCGGTGTGAAAGCTGCACTACAGAACAAAACAGTCGGAGTCCCAATGGTTTGTCTGGCCACCGCCCATCCAGCCAAATTCTGTAAAGTTGTGGAAGACGCTATTGGCACCCCACCCCATATTCCGGATAGTCTCATCGGCATTACTGACAAAGCCACCCGATGTGAGCTCATGGAAGCCGATATGAAAGAAATCCAGGAGTTTGTTTCAAGAAATGCACTGCAACCGTAAACAGTTGTCGTCTACAGGCAAAAAAGACCTTTTGCCATGCCGATGCAAACCTTGACAAGAGCAAAAGACTACTCTAATGTCAGCTGGATGAAGATATTTTTACGGAGCCTTCAATAAAAGAAGCTCGTGTTTATTCACAGTATTTTGGATGAGGTATAAATTTATGTTTGGATTAGGAATGCCGGAACTTATCGTTATTCTGGTGATAATAGTAATTATCTTTGGAGCCGGCAAGTTACCGGAGATTGGCTCCGGTATTGGTAAAGGTATTAAGAATTTCAAAGAAGCCACCAAGAAAGAAAACGATCCTGAAAAAATCGATAAAGACGAACAAGAACATGACGACAAAGCCTGATAATATCATTCAAAGGTGTACTAATACCCCTCAAGGGGGTACTAAAAGGAGCACCCCTCAGGGGGTATTGAACTGAATGACAGGCTTTCAGGAGTACTCAGTCCAGTGCCCCCTTGAGGGGTAAGGCACTAACAGGAAAGCCTTTTTGGATCTTTAGTCATTGGAGGATAATAATAAAAATGTTTGGTCTTGGAACCCCTGAACTTATAGTCATCCTGGGTATCGCATTTCTCGTGTTTGGCGGAAAAAAACTTCCGGAAATTGGAGCTGGACTCGGTAAAGCAATTACTTCATTTAAAAGTGGATTGCGGGAGATCGAAGAAAGCGGTAAAGAAATCATCGACGATATCCCAGGAGTAAAAGAAGTAGCTGAAGTCAAACAACGAGTTGATCAGGTGAAAAACCTCGGTAAAATCGATAGCATTCTTAAGTAATCACTCCTCCTTCCGTTTCTCCCCTTGTTACCAGGCGGCTCCCCAATAATTATTGAGGAGCCGCTGTGTAAATTTCCTACCCCCGGTAAACTGGAAAATAAGCCGGAACTCACCCAGTGAGCTGACTCCTTCCTCTTCAACAATATTATCTCATCTTGCCAAAATTCGACCTATTTGGGCTCCATGCAATATTCTTGACTTTTTTGTCATAACTAGCTAAATAAAACGTCTCGGTCATACGTTTTTGTCTTTGTTTATCCAGCAGGAATCCGCCAGCAGATCTTCATCCGACAGACGTTTATCTTTGCCAACAACCAATTTTCACAAGCATCAGGAGAGAGACATGTGTCGTTTAGCCCTGAAAACCGCCAACGAACCATTTTCGCCTTACGAGGTTCTTACTGCAATGGAGGCCATGCAGGAAGGGTATGATGGTTCCGGACTTGGCCTTTTGCTCCGCGGTATGGAATTTGAAGATTTTAAGTATAATCCAAGATTCCCCATCCTTTCCGGAATAGCCCACACTGAAAAAGCGTGGAAACGGCTCACCGAATATATGGAAGAACGTGGATATGAATTGAAATACGACCACCGTTTTCACATGAAGCCCGAACTCATCGAAGCCGAAGACCGGCATCGCTATTTCCTCCGTGCCTATAGAATGCCCCTCGCCTTCCGGGATCAAAGCGATGAAGTAAGAGAGGCGGAACTTCTTCGTACCCGGCTGGCACTAAGAAAATTAGGCAAACAAAAAGACAATATCACCGTCTTCTCGTTTTTTCCCGATGTCGCCATGATAAAGGAAGTAGGCTGGCCGTTACAGATTGGTAACGCCCTCTGTCTCCATGACAACCAGATCAAGTCTCGCGTCTGCATGGCCCAGGGAAGGCAGAATACCAATTACGGCATTAATCTCTATGCCTGCCACCCCTTCTTTATGCAGGGAATTTCAACAATGACCAACGGTGAAAACACCGCCTTTGTCCCCATTCGCGACTGGCTGGTTGGCAAAAACATACCTGGCTAGATGGGATACCAGAGTGATAGTGAAGTTTTCACCCACATTCTTCACTATACATTGAAAAAACTAAAACTACCGCTTCAGGCCTATAAACATATCATCACTCCGCTTAGCAATGCTGAACTGGAGAATCACCCCCAGGGAGATTTTCTTTCCGGCCTGCGCCAGGCCTGTAAACGGTTGATCATCGACGGTCCCAACGCTGTTATTGGTACTCTTCCTGATGAAACGTGTCTGTTGGTAATGGATCAGAAAAAGCTTCGCCCAGCGACAGTTGGCGGCCGTGAGGGGGCATGGGCTATCGCCTCTGAGTTATGCGGGGTTGATGCCCTGGTTCCGGATCGCGATCCATCCCTCGACTTTCAACCTATGCGTGAACATACAGTTATCATTCCCCCCCATAGAAAGGAATTAGAAATATGGTCTCAGTACGATCCGTTTCCATTACCCCAAGCAGCCTAACCCCCACAGATCTGCCCTGGATTATTGAGCACCGGGAAGACCGCTGCACCCTCTGTGGTCAATGCACATCAGTTTGTCCCAAAGGCGCTATCCGACTTGCGCATATGCGACAAAGAGTGCCAAAGCTCGATGTCTTTAATAAGAAAAGAGGCAACGATTACAGGACATTTACCGGCATCCGTCAGGAAACCGATCCGGCAAAACTCTGTATCGGCTGCGGAATGTGCTCCATGGTCTGTCCCAATGAAGCGATAACTCCCGTTCTCGGAACCAACGAGAACCGCACAGTCTTCTTCGAGAACCGAAAAGGTGTGCCGATGACCCGTGGCGGCCGCAGGAACACCGCGGGACCAACCCTGCTAGACCGGATCATGTTTAACCGTATCTCCATGCTCACCGATCCGGCACTCGATGCTGGCAGGCATGAGTTCTCCGCAACCACAACTCTTGGCCGCATCCTCTCCCCCGAAGATTTTCTGGAACGTACTTTAAAGGGAGGATGGATACCGCCAACCCGGGAGATCTTCCCCTTTATCATCGGGTCCATGTCTTTTGGTGCACTTTCACCAAACATGTGGCTCGGTCTATTGCAAGGTGTGGCCTACTGCAACGAGGTTCTAGGGATTCCAGTCGTCATGTGTACGGGCGAAGGGGGCTGTCCACCCTGGGTACTACGGAGCCCCTACCTGAAATATATCATCCTACAGATTGCCTCCGGCTATTTCGGCTGGGATGAAATCATTCGGGCAATTCCTGAAATGCAATGCGATCCCGCCGCAATCGAAATCAAATACGGCCAAGGTGCAAAACCAGGCGATGGCGGCCTGCTCATGTGGTATAAAGTTTCCAAGCTCATCGCCCGATTGCGTGGCGTCCCAGAGGGAGTTGACCTGCCGTCACCACCAGTACATCAGACTTTATACTCCATCGAAGAAAGCGTCATGAAAATGATTCAGACCCTTTCCACTGCTTATCAGCACAAGGTTCCGATTTATCCCAAGATTTCTGCCTCAACGTCCGCTAAATCTGTGCTGAATAATCTTGTTCGTAATCCATATGCCGGTGGTCTGATGATTGATGGTATTGACGGTGGTACCGGTGCAGCCTACAACGTATCCATGGATGCAACCGGTCATCCTATTGCCTCCTGCATACGGGATTGTTATCTGGACCTTGCCGCGCAGGGCAAACAGAATGAAATTCCCATCTTCGCAGCCGGTGGTATCGGCAAAAACGGCAACGTTGCCCAGAATGGCATGGCGATGGTCATGCTAGGGGCCTCCGGCGTTCACATCGGCAAATATATCATGCAAGCCGCTGCTGGATGTTTGGGTAACGAAAAGAATCGCTGCAACGTCTGCAATCTCGGGATCTGCCCGAAGGGAATTACCAGTCAAAATCCAAAGTTATATAGAAGACTTGATCCCGACAAGGTTGCCGAGCGTGTGGCTGATGTCTTTATGTCCATCAATACCGAGGTCAAAAAGATAATGGCACCGCTGGGAAGATCCCAAAGTTTACCGATCGGCATGTCTGACGCCATTGGTATAGCTGATAAAGCTGCTGCGGACAGACTGCAGATCAGATATGTCTGTTAGACTTTAGACAACATGCGACATTAGACAACAGGCGACATAAGAATTGAATATAAAAGGTGGTTCTCTGGAAGACATGGAAAAACCTTCCACACCACCTGTAATAAGGAGTTTCCAGTGGCTACTACGGTTGTAAAAGGTCTAAATGAACAAGGTGGCCGCATCGGCTCAATGGAATTTGAGAGACTGGTGCGACACGCTGCAACGTCGTCTGTCGACCTTACGCTCGAGTCTTTTGGTCAACACAATATTGGCATCCGGCTCCAGAGGGAAGAAGGACTTAAAATCACCGTCAAAGGCCCCTCAGGCCAACGACTCGGGTGCATGGGAATGCCCGGCACCACAATCATTTGTGAAGGTTCGAGTTCCGATGACGTAGGATATCTCAACATTGGTGCCGAAATCGCTGTTCTCGGTGATGCAACCAACGGTGTCTGCAATGCCATGGCCAATGGTAAAGTTTTCATCGGCGGCTCCATTGGTGCACGTGGGTTGACCATGACCAAATGGAACCCGGAATACGAGCGCCCTGAACTCTGGGTTCTTGGTTCCAGCGGAGATTCCTTTGCCGAGTTCAATTGCGGCGGCATTGCTGTAGTCTGCGGTATCAACCCGAAAAACCCAGACAATATTCTTGGCTATCGCCCTTGTGTTGGTATGGTTGGCGGCACTATCTATTTCCGCGGCAAGATTGATAACTCGTTTTCCAAAACAAACGCCAAACTAACCGTCCCCGACGATGAACAGTGGCAATGGCTCCAGGCCAACATTGGCAACTACCTGGACAAAATCCGTCAGCCCGACCTTCTGAAAACACTGACGAATCGGGAAGAATGGAACGTGCTTTTGCCGATAACTCCCCAGGAAAGGGCGCTGATGTTTTCAGGCCCCATGCCAATGGCCAAGTTCAGAAACGAACACTGGAGCAAGGCCTTTGGCGGCGATCCCCTGCGTGACCTGGCACCGGGTCTTGATCGTAGTATTATTGACACCATTGTTACCGACGAACTCCGCCGAAGAAAACCATACTGGGCCAATTGTGAGTCGGCGGCCCCATGTACCTATTACTGTCCTGTACATATACCGACTGTTGACCGATTACGGCTTATCCGCGAAGGAAAAATCGATGAAGCCTATGAAATGCTTCTTCGCTATACTCCCTTACCAGCCTCGGTCTGTGGCGCTGTCTGCCCTAATCTTTGTATGGAAAACTGTTCCCGCCAAGGCGTAGACGATTCTATCGACGTCCAGGTTCTCGGCAGGTCGGTCAATAATGTCGAAGCACCCGCTATAGCTGATCCTCTCGGGAAAAGGGTTGCCATCATTGGTGGTGGTCCTGCCGGGATAAATGTTGCCTGGCAGTTGGCTTTGGCCGGAGTTGAAGCTCACATTTTTGAACAAGATGACAAAATTGGCGGGAAATTAGCCCAGGTGATCCCCTGGGAACGCCTTTCCCAGGCCATCTGGGACCAGGAAATCAAGCGTTTTATAGAAACTCCTAATATCTCAGTCAACTTAAATGTATCGATGACTAAGGAAAAGTTTGCCGAGCTACAAAAGGACTTCGACTATGTTGTTGTAGCTGTTGGAACTCATGTTCCCAGAAAGTTGACATTTCCCGGCAGTGAGAAGGTACTGACCGCGCTTGACTTTCTCAAAAAGGCCAAAAGCGATTCCCCAATACCAGTTGGCAAGGAGGTAGTTGTTATTGGTGCTGGCAACGTCGGTTGTGACGTTGCCTGTGAAGCTTACCGCCTTGGTGCTGAAAACGTTACCCTCGTCGACATTCAGAAGCCTCTCGCTTTTGGTAAGGAAAAAGAGGCCGCCGAAGCACTTGGTGCAAAATTTAAATGGCCGGTTATTACCAAAAAAGTTACCGACAGTGGGCTGGTTACCAATGAAAATGAGTTGATACCGGCCCAGTCCGTCATTGTCTCCATTGGAGATATTCCAGCCCTTTCCTTTCTACCGAAAACAGTCGAGACCATAACCGTCGGAGGAGCCGCATGGGTCACCACGGACAAAGCTCACCTTACCTCAGATGCACAGGTTCTCGCTGTTGGCGATGTAGAACGACCAGGTCTTGCCACCCACGCTCTCGGTGCCGGAAAAACTGCAGCAGAGTACATTGTCGCTGATTGCAAAGGCTTGGACTGGAAACCTTTCGATAAACAAGTCATTCCCCAGAAGGCTCTGACCATCACCCATTACATTCCGATTGAAACCGGCAAGACAGAAACGGACCAGGCCAACCGGTGCCTCTCCTGTGCCTCATGCCGCGATTGCCACCTCTGCGAAACGATATGTCCCACCGGAGCCATCAGTCGCAGAGAACTGGAATTCGGATCCAAGAGCGGCTATCAGTTTGGTTTGGAAAATAGCTATGAATATGTTTCAGACGACAAAGAATGTATCGCCTGTGGTTTCTGCGCTGACACTTGTCCCTGTGGTATCTGGACAATGAACGCTTTTTAGTGACTTATTCCAGATTTTCTGTCAAAAAAACAAGAAATCTGAATGGTGGTTTGGAATTAGGAACTTAAAGTAACCTCCAAGGCACTTATACCCCCTTGCGGGGTGTTAGTGACTTAGAATTTTTTTCTTGTTTTTCATCCCTCAAGGGGGTGCTGAAAAAAGTAAGTAAAGAATTTCGTGAAGGAACCTACACCCCTCAAGGGGGTACTAAAAAGAGTCCCGCGCTTTTCATCGGGGTTAGTGATTTAGAGATAATTTTCCTGTTTTTTTGCAAAAGAACTTGTACCCTTCAAAGGGCACTGGAAAAAGTGCCCCTCAAAGGGGATAGTTATCCCGACTGCTGTGTATGAAAACATACTAATATCCCATCATCTCAAAAACAGCAAGCAACATAACATCTCGATAATGTTTGAATTAAGTCATTTCCTTTAACGACATTCTCATACCTCTTTCATATTTCAAGGATTTGGGACCTTTCTTTTCAGTTATCTCAGGTGTATATTCCCCCATAAGCTGATTTTCTCAGAAAACCGCTAAGGAAACGCTGTCGATAAAAACAGTCACAATAGCAGTCACAATAGCTTTACCGTTCTTAAACTCAATAAACTTTTAGGAATGAGCCTTTTACAATGGCCGATCCTCTGAAAAAGATTCTTGAACCTATCAAGGAACTACAAAATATCCGTGGCATTGAACTGCCGATAGGGTTGGAGTTTCTACAGCTTGTAGTCACCGGTCCACCAGGCGCAGGTAAATCCTATTATATTGAACAAATACGCGGATGGCCAAATGAAGGTTACCTCGACCTTACCCAGAAAGGCTGGTGGAAAGATCAATCCCTTATTTATCGCCCTCGTGAGGTCCACCTCGGGCTGCCTTTTGTGGGGTATAAAGAGGCACTGACCGTATTTGATAAAGAATGGTTGCACGGTAGCATTCCTCTGGATCTGGAATACGGTAGAATTAAAATTCCGCCTTTTAAAGAAAACTTTCTGCAAACAAATTGGCGAAACAGGTATATTTTCGAGTTTTTGATTCCAAGTCCGTCAACCATATACAAACAGCGAATTGATCGTCAAAGCCAGGGTTATTTCCCGGTGGATAAAAAACTCAGCCTGGAGATGGTGAAACAACAGGTTGCAGTATACCGGGAGGTAGCCCTTTACCTGCACAGGGCAGGGATGAATGTCTATGTTCGAAAAGATCTCGATAAACCTCCGATGCGAATCGCGGAAAAAGGAGTGGCCAGCGTGCCCCTTTGGACCCTTGATCGAAAACCCAAGCGACCGAACCTGAAGAGTGTTGCAGGCTGGAAATGTCTCATCCGCAGACGCTATCCCATCCAATGGCTTACACTCAGCAGCGACCCACAATCCCTGGATCACGCCGGAAGAATTGCTCATGATGGAAAATGCTTCGAACTTATAGTCGGCGATGTGCATTTACGGTTTCAACCGGAAATAGCACTTGGCATTAAGAAAAATGCCATCCATAAAAACTGGATTATTAACACAGAGCAAGGCTGTTCCACCCGGAGCATCCAAGGCTTTTCCCGAATCAAGGTTGGTGAAACCATCATTGTTGGGCAGGTAAACAACGAACTCAACGAGTTGTTTCATTTTAATGATTCAGTGGCCAAGCGACATGTGAGTGTTACCAACCGAAGAGGTGATCTCATCCTCACTCCTCTGATGCCCGAAAGGGAAACCACAATAGTCAGACTCGATGATCTCGACTATCGGGAACGGTTAGAACGGGGAAGGCACAATTCATTGCTTGAGATTCGCCGAATTTACGGCCAAAATATTGAACCTCTTCCCGCCGACAAAGCCCTTCAAACTATAAGAGCAGTAAATATATTACTCCAAGAGGAACCGTTTCGACCCAAAAACAAATTGGGTAATCCCGGCGGGCTTGTAGAAATTTCAGCTAAAAAAATCCCGGTTATAGTCGGCGATCTCCATGCCCAAGTTGACAATCTTCTGAAAATTCTTAGTGAAAACTGCTTACTTGACTGTTTGCGTATGAAAACCGCAAACCTTATTATTCTTGGTGATGCCGTACATTCAGAGAACAAAGATGAGATGGATAAGTTCGAGACCTCAATGCTCATCATGGATCTTATTTTTCAGCTCAAACTCAAATTTCCCGAGAATGTTTTTTATATCCGTGGAAATCACGACAATTTTGATCCAGAAATCAATAAGAACGGTTTCCTTCAGGGTGTCCTTTTTCGTGAAACGCTCCTTAAACATCGTGGCCCGGAGTATGTGCAGGAAATGCAAACCTACTATGACAGACTTCCATATATTATCTGTTCCGATACTTTTATTGCCTGTCATGCCGGTCCTCCCCGTTATGGAATAACCAAAGACGATCTCATTAATATTGAGAACAACAAAAAACTGGCAAACGAACTGACCAATAACAGACTACAACTGACAAATCACCCGGCAGGTTATTCAAAAAGAGATGTTAAAAAGCTACGAAAATGTCTCGAAAGAACCCAAAAAACCAGATTTATTGTAGGGCATACTCCCATGGACCCATTTGGCAGTTTCTGGTTGCATGCAGGCACCATCAAAAATCACCACATAATCTTCAGTGCCCAAACAGAGGGGCCAAGCATTTTTATCCAGACCGGTAACAGTTTTATGCCTATCAGCTTTCCGGCAGAACCGCTTACCGATCTGCTAAACGATCTTAGCTAATTTCTTTTTTCCAGCTAAACGATTATTGTACCCAAGGGTATGTCTTTAAAGGATCAGGATATTGTTCAAGAAATACATGGGCCCTCTTTCTAACTATTAGTGCCTTACTCCAGATATCCTGTCATTCAGTTCAATACCCCCCCCCTTGAGGGGTGCTCTTTTCAGTATCCCCTTGTGGGCTATTAGATAGTGACAGAACAATGATCTGATTTAAATAACAAATTGGTTGACTTCCCTGTTAAATTTAGTATTGAAGCGGTCAAATTTAACACTATTTTTTACGTTATTGCAGTCTCGAAACTGCTCGTGTATTCAAACCTAGAGTCAGTGTATTTTAAAGCAACACCGTACTCGAAGGTTACATTCTGCTCAGGAGGTTGCTGTATCATGCCAATCATGACAAATCGTCATCTGTCTGGACTTCTTCGGGGGTCACCATTCAAACCTATTCAGGAACACATGAGAGTGGTTTTTTCCTGTGTTTGTTTAATTCCACAATTGTTTGATGCCGTTTATCGGGGAGATAATTCGCTGGTATCGGAGCTTGCAGAACAGATTAACCAACTCGAAACAGAGGCAGATAAACTGAAATCAACCTTCAGATTGAATATGCCCAAATCCCTTTTTCTCCCCGTTGACCGGAAAGACCTTCTCAGTCTTATCGGTGACCAGGATAAAATCGCCGACAGTGCAGAAGACATTGGCAAGACGTTTCTTTTCCGGGAAATGACCGTACCGGAAGGGATAAAATCGCTGTTGGATGAGCTCCTGGAAGGCACAATGGAAATATCTGCAGCTGCCAAGCAGATGATTGAGCAACTTGATGAGCTGCTGGAGGTAGGCTTTGCAGGTCGGGAGATCGATAAAATTTCTCTCATGATAGCCGGTGTTCGAAGAAGTGAACACAATATTGATGATATAATGCACCGGATCCGTAAGAAACTGTATTCCATCGAAAAAGATCTTGATCCGGTTTCAGTCATGTTCTGGTATAAAATCATTGATCTACTTGGGATCATTTCCGATCAATCGGAAAATCTGGCCGATCGGCTGCTTCTTTTTCTGTCTAAATAACATATAGGGATTGCAATGGAAATTATTGCTGCATATGGAACCGCCATGATGATTTTGGCTGTTATTTTTGGCCTTTATATGACCTGGGGAATCGGAGCGAACGATTTAGCCAATGCGATGGGCACCTCTGTTGGTGCAGGTGCGGTATCGGTGAAACAGGCTATCTTTATTGCCATAATTTTTGAGTTTCTTGGTGCCGTCCTGGCCGGTGGCCACGTCACCAAAACCATCCGAAAAGGGATCATCGACCCGAGTGCAATTATTAATAATCCGGAAATATTAGTCTACGGTATGCTGGCTGCCCTGCTAGCCGCTGGGGTATGGCTGATGATCGCCTCCACCAAGGGCTGGCCTGTCTCCACTACCCATTCAATTATTGGTGCCCTCATCGGTTTTGCAATAGTCGGCATTGGTCCCGATGCAGTGAAATGGGGCAAGGTCGGCGGCGTGGTGATGAGCTGGATTGTTTCTCCAGTTGTTGGAGGCACTATTTCATTTTTACTGGTTATGAGTACCAGAAAGCTCATTTTCAATACCGATGAGCCCCTAAAAAATGCAAAAAAATACGCACCTGTTTATATTTTTTTAGTAGGCTTTGTCATCTCTCTAATCACTCTTTTTAAGGGGCTCAGCCATCTCCATCTTAAACTGACCACCTTTGAAAGCTTCCTGGTGGCAATCGCTTTCGGACTAATGACCTCAACCATTGGCTGGTACTTTATCCGTAAGATTAAATATGATCCAGATGCTGACAAGTCTTTCCACTATACTAGTGTGGAAAAAGTCTTCGCGCCCATGATGCTCTTTACCGCCTGCGCCATGGCCTTTGCCCACGGTTCCAACGATGTCGCCAACGGCATAGGTCCCTTGGCTGCCGTATACAGTATTATCAGTTCCGGTGGTGAAGTTATGCAGTCATCAGCACTACCGCTATGGATTCTTTTGCTAGGTGGGGCTGGCATTGTGCTTGGCCTGATTACCCTTGGTTACCGGGTTATGATGACAGTTGGCAAGAAGATCACTGAACTCACCCCTTCCCGCGGATTCTGCGCGGAACTTGCTGCGGCCACCACGGTAGTTATTGCCTCACGAACCGGTCTTCCTGTCTCCACTACCCATATTCTTGTGGGTTCAGTGCTTGGAGTGGGTCTGGCTAGAGGTGTCGGTGCTCTTGACTTGAGAGTCGTACTCAACATCATCATCTCCTGGCTGGTTACCCTTCCCGCCGGTGCGATTATGGCAATGCTCTTTTTCTTTACTCTAAAAGGTATTTTTGGTTAACAAACCGGTGATTCGAAATCATTAACATCAAGCCCCTTTTCTGATCTATTGGTCGGATAAGGGGCTTTTTATCTTAGGCCACCTTTAATATAATGCAGGGAAATAGGTACTTCAGTATTCATCTGTGCCACCTTATCCGGAAATACAAATGATAACGTAGGATTAGAATCGTTCTCTCTTACAATCAACGAACTCTGCCTTCTTGATACAATGATTATAGTCTTCGTGTACAGTCGTATTTAGTTGGCAGATTATTCAAATACTAAGCATTTATTGCTGGATTTTATTGTTGAATGGCATAAATTTACATCATAAATGTTACGAACCCAACAGGAGCCTTACCATGAAAACAGTGATCAAGTGGCTGGTGGTGGCCGGAATACTTCTCCAAATTCTTTGTTCCCCCGTTTATAGCGGATATCAAGGCAAAATCACCCAAAATCAGATAAGAGCAAAAGAGTATATTGCCCGACTCCAAGCCGGTGAGGACCCGGATAATCTCACTCGACCACAATTAAGACGCGATAAAAAAACAAAAATGAAACGGTCCCGCCGGGAGATAATTGCAGCCATGGATGAGGCAGAAGCACTTGCCCGGGCCGGTAAACATGATCTCATAAAGGAACCTCAGTTCACTGTTAATGGTATTCCGGAGGAAAAATATAATAAGCAATAAGACAAGCGTTTCATCGATGTCAGTTGGATCGATAAAGCCGGCTTCAAGTCATAAGTGAGACGGTAGTTTCAAGATAGACTTCGAACGGTATATACTACCTACAAACCCCGGTAAACGGGAAAAAGAAGACCTAAGTGATATAACCAGGAAATTAAGGTAACCAAGACTATTTGTTTCGAATTGAGAGCATAAAATCACGCCAAACAGGTGCCGCTGTAGAGCCGCCACTTTCTTTCTTGCCCATAGATTGATTGCGGTCATTCCCCACCCATATTCCGGTAGTATACCGTGCATCATAGCCAACAAACCAGGCATCACGATTTTGATCAGAAGTCCCTGTCTTTCCACCCATAACACCAGGCACATCGGCGACCTTATTACCTGTACCGCTGGTTACCACACCTTTAAGCATAACTCGCATCTGCCCCATCACCTGCTTGGCTGCAACCATCTGTCGACTTCTATCATTTTCCGGATAAATGACAGATCCATCAGCAAGCACAATTTTGCTGATAAACGAAGGCTTTCTAAAACTGCCGTCACCGGCAAATGGCATATACGCAGCGGTCATTTCCAGAAGAGATACATCCGCCGATCCAAGTGCCAGAGAGAGATCCGGTGGTAATTTCGATGTGATCCCGGCCTTCTTGGCAATTTTATGCACCTCTTTATATCCGGTTTTCTGCATGATGCGTACAGTTGCGGTATTAAGGGAATTCGCCAAGGCATAGGCAAGCGTTGTCTGCCCATGGTATTTCCCTGAATAATTTTTGGGATTCCAGCTTTTGCCGTCTCTGCCTGTGATAGATAATGGGCTATCTTCGATAAGAGATTGAGCGGACCAGCCTTGATTCAGGGCAGCCGCAAAAACAAAAGGTTTAAAAGTCGACCCAGCCGGTCGTTTGGCCTGGCTTGCCCGATCAAAGGGCGATTTTTTAAAGGAAGTTCCACCCACCAGAGCCCGAACCCTCGCCGATGCAGTTTCAATGCACACCAAACCACCCTGGGGAACGGCTCCAATATTATTCCCGGCCAACGCCTGTCGACTAAGACTTGCCCTCACCCCACGGCGTACCGCAGCAGCTCCCTGGTCCTGTAGTCTCGTGTCCAGATTGGTATATATTTTTGCTCCGGCACTCTGCAGCGGCCCTTGGAGAATTGCCCGAGCCTGCTTTTTCACCACTTCAAGGTAGTAACCATTTTCATCGGTTGCATGCTGGCTACGTCGATTGAGTGTAATCACCTCAGCATAGGCTTTCTTTGCCTCTTCCGGGCTGACATACCCATCGGCCGCCATTCGGTTGAGGACATATTTCTGACGTTCAACCGCCCTGTCAAGATGACCAAAGAGGGCGTACCTGCTCGGTGCCTGGGGCAAACCGGCCAATAGAGCACATTCGCCAAGAGTAAGATTTGCAGCACTTTTGTTGAAATAGACCTGTGCCGCCGCCTCAATCCCGTGGGCCCCTTCACCTAGATAGATCTGATTTAGATAGATGTAGAGAATTTCATCTTTACTCAGCAACTTGTCAATTCGCCAGGCCAGAATGGCTTCCTTAAATTTACGTACATAGGTCTTTTCCGGAGTCAAGAGTAACGACTTGGTGACCTGCTGAGTAATAGTCGATCCTCCCTGGCTCCGCGCTTTACCACGAATGTTATTAATTGCCGCCCGAAGAACTGAAAAAAAATCGAGCCCCGGATGTTCATAAAAGCGTCCATCCTCTGCAGCGACAAAAGCTTTGGCCACAAAGGGTGACATTGCTTCAAGAGGTATTACCGTTCTATTTTCGATAAACATTCGCTCGATGATCCTGCCTTGACTGTCGTAAATAACGGTTGCCTGGGCAGGTTGATACCTGGCCACCGAACTAATATCAGGTATTCGCAGGCTAATCAGGATAAAAAGCAGACTTCCCAGAAAAGCAGTCTGAAGCAGGCAGATGATGATCAG